>RPQS01000064.1 GCA_003818605.1 Candidatus Zhuqueibacterota bacterium
CCCACGGATAACAGCGATTATCCGTGTTCCCTCTGGCTGCCCGTTCCCACTCCGCTTCGGTGGGAAGTCGTTTTCCTTGCCAGGCAGCGTAGTCGCAGGCATCATACCACGAGACGTTCACCACGGGGTAATTCGCATAGGCTGAATCGGTGAAATAGTCAGGCATACCGGGGAATCCGGGATCGGGCGGATAACTGCGGGCTGTGGAATCGCAAAAAGCTTTATACTGTGCGTTGGCAACCTCGAATCTGTCAATGAAGAACGCCGGCACATGGACAGTGTGGATGGGATGGGAATGTTCAGGCCAGGTAGATCCCATATTATACGAACTTCCCGGAATCAGAACCATACCCGCCATGCTGTCGCTTGTTCCGGTCGTGAAGGACCAGAGAGGACCTTGCGCCGTGTGGTCGTGATCATCATAAACGATAATCCGCCAATAGTAGGTTGTCCAGCTCGTCAACGTTCCCGGATCATAGGTGGCACCGGATTGTGCGGTACTCACCAGCGAAGGCGTTGAATCCGTCCCGAAATAGACATCATAGGTTAACGGATCCAGATCGGGATCAATGCCTGTCCACGAGAGTACCGAATCAACCAACTGGCCGATTGCGCCGTCAGCCGGGTATGGGAAAATCGGAACCGGGGGCTGATTCACAACGTTTGTCGCTGCGCAACGGAATCCGTACATGAAGCGTCGCACCGTCGGAGAATAGTTCCAACGATAGCCGCACCGCAAAAATGTGTCCGGAGCGCTCCACGAGCCGCCCCGCAAAACGCGATTGGAGGCGCGTGGAGTGTCAATCCATGCGCTTCCATTAGTAGGGGCGCCATCGTAAGAGGCATGCCAATCATCCTCGCACCATTCCATAACATTGCCTGCCATGTCGAAACAGCCCACCGGACTGACGCCATTAGGAAAATGACCAACCGGTGATGTATTTGTGTAGCCGTCGGAGGATTGGGAACCGTTTGCGTTTCCCGCAACCCAGGTATCCCCCCACGGCCATTGACGATTATCCGTGTTGCCTTTAGCCGCCCGTTCCCATTCCGCTTCCGTGGGCAAACGCGCGCCCCTCCATGCGGCATAGGCTTTCGCATCATCCCAAGAAACCATGACTACCGGATAATTCGCATAGGTTGGATTGGTGACAACATAATCCGGTGCATCAAATGCCGGAACCAGCGGATAAGCTCGTCCTGTCGCATCGCAAAACACCTTATACTGTGCGTTCGTTACTTCATATATGTCTATATAAAACGCCGGAACGTGAACCGTATGGATAGGCAGCGAATAGGGAGGCTGGTAAGCCGCACCCATGCTGTAGGAACCCGCCTGAACGAACACCATTCCCGCGGGCAGAACATCATGATGGCGTAAATAAGTCACCAGCGCCGAATCCTGCCCCTCCGCCAGCGTAAAGCTGAGAATCAGCGAATCATAATCCGCATACCGGAATTCGAGCTGGACCGAAACATCATCCAACGTGCGGGATTCTCCGGTTCGATGCGCGGCGCCCTCGCCGCCGATAGGACTTCTCCTGAACATCGAAACGTGCACTTCCTCGCCGCCGGAGGGTCCATTGCCCGGATCCAGCAGCACCATCTTTCGGGACTTGATCCCGTTGGGAGTATGCACCACAGTAAAATAGATTCCTCCGGCAATGCGCTGTCCCGTCGCGCTGCGTCCATCCCACCGGAAATCATAATATCCCGGCTGAAGTTTCCGATGGACAAGCTCCGTTACTTTCTGACCTAATATGTTGTAGATGGATACCCGCACGTCCTGCTGAATCGGATTGGTCAGGCTGAAAGTTGTGCCGTTCGAGAAGGGATTCGGATAATTGGGAGTCAGATCAATGGTCTGCGGCAGCAGCGCGCGATTGTTTGAAGCACCGCTGGTATGAAACGTGTGAGCCCAATGGCCGCTGCCATCCGTCTGAACGGAATCCGTCTGTCCCGCGGAAATATCGGTAATGCGAACCCACGCCCCGGCCAAAACGGTCGTATCGTGCACGGAATAGCCGAAGACCGTTCCGTGCAGCGAAACATCATCTAAAGTTTGCGCGGCGGCAAACTGCCCGATCAGCATTAAAACCACAACGGTCAGAACGTGCTTCATGCGGATATCCTCTCCATTTCAGCGGGACAGATGATTCCTTCGGTCCGCGCGAGAGTTACTCTGTTGTGTCTATCGAATTTCCCGAAAGAATAAAAACGAACCTGCCTGCTGTCTATTCGACCGTCTAATGTAGCGAACAATTCAATACCAATCAATTTCCCGCGCGTGTATAAGTAACTTTTTATTAAATTCCTTACGCATTGACGATAATCCGATCTTATCTCATGAAAATCACGGCCCCACCCGGAATCTGACCGTCTACGGTCATCCTGAACGAAGTGAAGGATCTCTCTTTTCCCTCCGTTCATCGCAGATCTCGCTTCGCGGACCTGCCCCGCAACGCAACCACCGCAAGGTGCACCGCGCCGGATTACTAGCCAACACCCTCCCGGTTGTTGGTCGCAACCCCCGCCGCAATCTTTGTCTTCTTTCCGCTTTCCTTTTTTCATCCTTCATCCCTCATCCTTCATCCTTTCTTATGTGCGTGGGCGGACACAAGGGGGTCTCTTCTTCGCGGCGGCAGGCATCTTGTCCGTCGAAAACGAGATCTCGCTCCGCGGACCTGCCCCGCAACGCAACCACCGCAAGGTGCGCCGAGCGTGGGTCGCTTCACCCCTCGCGCTCTTTCCGCCGAGCCGGGGCTCCTGACCCGGCCGGAATGATTTCGTTCCGCGTAGGGACACGGCCTGTCCGCGAAGCGAGATCTCGCCGATGTCGGACCGTGTCCGTCTGACTTACCGCGTTGGTTTCCGCAACGATATTCGTAGCGCCCGGCTTGCCGGGCTTTTTTGTGGGCAAAATATTTCACACATCGAAATTTAAATTTTATCGGCATAAATACTTATAATTGGATCAAACATCGCATATAATGTCGTCTTACTAATATGTTCATATGTATTTTCGGACAATACAATAATTTTCTTGACTCTCTGAGTAGTGCATATTAAATTGAGCAACTTATCGTGAAAAGGGCATGAGTCGAATTTGCTCCTGGATAGATCAAATGGGTTTTATAGCATAAGGGGAAAAGAATGTCTGATTGCTCAAACGTTGCTGAGTTGATCGAAAAACTCAAACAGGTTGACCTTCCCGTGGGCTACTATGTTGTAGAAAAGGACGGTCGTTTTTTATATGCTAACAAACTTCTTCTTGATTTGCTGCACCTGAAGGCGGACAATTATCTTCAAGCTTCTATTGCAGATAAATATGCGAATCCGGAGGAACGTAAAACTTTTGTTGACATCGTTCTCGGCGCAGCCGCCCGAAATCAACAGCCTCCCAAACAAGTTATCTCTTTCACCGTAGAAGGTCGGGAAATCTTCGTACAAGACCACTGCTGGCCGATTTATAATCCACCGGAATCTCAGAAGCTCGTAGGATTTGTCGGAAGCCTCGTGGATGTCACCGAAGAAGAGCGTTATCGCCGCAAGCTGCCCGTTGGCGTATACCGCGTCAATCCAGAAGGAATGGTTGTCTACGTGAATCAGGCCATGGTCAAAATGCTTAAGTATGGCAGTCCAGAGGACATCGTTGACAAGAAGAGCGTTGGCGAACTTTACTTTAATCCCGAGAAAGAAAAGGAATTCTCGGATTTGCTGAAAGAAAAAGGAGAAGTTGTTGATAAAAAGGTGGAGCTAGTAAAATCGGACGGCCAAACCATCTGGGTTTCCGCTAGTGCTTATCCGCTGGGTGATCCGAAAGTGGATTGGGTATCGCGCGAAGGTGTGCTGGTGAATGTTACCGTGGAAGAATTATACCGACAGATAATGGAATATGTGCCTGTCGGCTTATATCGTGTTCTAAAGAAAGACGGAAAGAATATACTCCATGACTGCAACAGACAATTTGATGAAATGTTCGGTTTTGCGCCGGGCACGGCAAATGGACAGCGAGCCGAAATTGTTCACGTTTCGCCTGAAGATACCGTCAAATATGAAAAAGCTATTCGCGACGCGGACCTTCTCGGACAACCATTAGTTGGATATGTCCTAAGAACAAAAAAGCAAGATGGGACAATAATCTTTATCGAGGCAAACACTCGGGCTATTCATAAGCGGGGGGAATCCGGAACGGAGAAGGGTGAAATTATCGGACGGATTGGCGCTCTGCGGGATATCACGAATGAAGTAGCCTTACGCGAACAAGTCAAGGAGTTCACGGAGGATTTCGGTGCCGTTCTTCATGAATATTCTTCCGCGCTGCTCATGTTAAGGGAGTCCACGGACTCTGCATTGGAATCCCTTGGACAAGATCCGTTTCCAAAGGTAGGCGAAATCACTCCTCGGGTGGCAGATCAATCGCTATCCGAACCTGTATCTAAGTTTATTGATTCGTTAATAAGATTGCGTTCTCAGATGAGTGTAAATCGCCAACCGGCAAATCTAACTCCCGAGGAGTTTGAAGATTTGGACAATTATCAGGTCTTGCTGAAGAATCCTGAAAAGTATATTCCCGAACCCGCACTTAGGCTCCCGGCGATACGCGACGCCGTTAAAAACATTCTTAATTTACTGGACAAATTTGAAAGCTCTTCTCAATATCAAGAGCAAATCAAGGATGTGAAAAGGAATGCCGAGGAAGTGCTTCGTATTTGCAGTCTGATCTACATGCATAAGGCGGGAAATGCCATTCTATCCTTGGGAAAACAAGTTCGTGCCGTCCGCAATTTCGTCACGTTTCATATTAGAGAAGATAGACGTGATATGCACTTTGTTTCCAAACTCATTGATCAGGCGGTTTCCGAATGGGCCGATTTTGCCCATATCAGGAATGTAGAAATCAAACTGGATTACATCCATCCCAATGTTATTCTGAATGTTTCCAAGGACGATGTCGTCCGGGCCATGGCTAATCTCCTTCATAATGCCATCAAGTATAGTTGGGAGCGGAAACAGGGGGTCCCGCCTTGGGTGGATATACGGACTCGCGTGGTTCAAAAGTGGGTGCACATCGAATTCGAGGATTGGGGTGTGCCTATCCCTGCTGACGAGATTAAGAATGATGTTTTGTTCCGAATAGGCGTGCGCGGCCGGTTGTCAAGCGATCGGGAACGTGGAGGTACCGGAGTCGGTTTGGCCGATGCCCGCCGCGTTGCCCAACGTTACGGCGGTGATGTTACCATTGTCAGCCGTCCCGCCGATTCGAAAGGCAAACCGGACAACTATAAACAGCCGTTTCTTACCACTGTCACGCTTCGATTACCGATCTTCTCCAATTAAGGACATTCCAATGAAACCCAAAATTCTCTGGATCGAGGATGAAGCCACCGGGGATATGTCATCCTTTGCCGGCCCCGTCTATGCCAGTATGAAATACGAGTTCGTTATTGCGGGAAATGCTTCTGAAGGTATTCGCCGTATTATCGAAGCCGAATCCTCACCTTTTTTAGCCGTGATTGTAGATATTCGTTTGCAGCCCGGTGATACGGAAGAATGGATAGACTATTTCGGTCAACGCGGAAAAGATCCGAAAGCGGCTAGACTCGGTCGGGAACTCCTGTATTGGCTTTTTAAACACGAACAGGCCAATGTCAAATTAATGGACAAGCGTCCGCAATGGATAGTCAACCAGCAGCATCGCTTTGGAATTTTATCTGTAGAAACCAAAGAAGAATTAAAGAAGGACTTGGATGAACTCGGAATCACCGAGCATGTTACCAAAAAAGAGGACACGCCTCATACGGTTCTGCTTGATATGATTAAAAAACTCGTTCCGAAGATTTCTAATCCAGCCCGGGAAAGCGAGGCATAACCGATGCCTCCGCAAATTGATATTAACTGGGCTTGTGTATATTACGAGTCCCTGACGACGTTTCTTGTTTTTGCGCTCGGCTTGCCCGCCCTGCTCTTTCAATTGGCCATGCCCGAGATTCGATATGTGCTTCATCGAAGGCCGTCCACTTGGCTGCTTTTCTGGATCCCAGCGCCTTGTCTTGCATTCTGCTGTATGGCCTTTATTTGGTGTTTTCATCCTTGCCCTGACGATAGTTTGTCCATGAGAAAATGCGAAGCTGCCTCATGGCTCATCACTGTAATCTTGATTCTCCTTGTCGTTTGGTCTCTCTTCCTCTCGTTCTGGGGACGACGTTTGCTGATAAAGATTCTGCGATTTCGAATCACGAGACTTTATGATTCCAATAACAGTATTGACATCGAAACGTTGGACGATCTCATCTATCTTGGTGAACAGGGCAAACGCGGAAACGAAAAAAAGAGTGTGCTTGATGAACTGAAGAAGCTTGCTGAATATGTTATTCAGAGCGATGGCTACGACGGTTCCGTTTTGGACAACGTAATAAAGGGTGTCGAAAAAATTGTTGCGAATGGCAAGGAACCGGGCTGTCGTGACGATTTCGAAAGAGCGACTGAAATTCTGATTAGCATCAAGAACCATTTGAATGTACAGAGTAAAAAAAATCAGTTCGCACTTCAGATTCCAATGAATCAGGGTGAAGGCCTTGTGCTTACTGACGCGCATGACTATCGAATATTTCACAAAGTATTGTCATCAGTACAAAAAAAAACGAAGTTAAAAGTGGTCGAGCTCGCTGATAAAAATGACTATCGAATTGTCATAGATGTCCTAAGAGATATCTGCCTGTCAGCAGTGAAGCATGAATTCACCTCTACGGGTAAAGACTGCGTTGAGGCTATTGTTCCGAAGAGTACGGCCTTATTTCAAATTGGCAAATTCGCCTTTCTCGAAGGTCATCATTTTGTTTCGCTCGTATCACTTAATAAATTGGATGATATAGCTCAACGGCAGCTAAAATTCAAGGCGAATGAAGATGTATTCAATCTCCTCGGCCTCATTGCCTATTTCTGGGCTGGCGGCGAGTCCTCGCGCAAACAGGCGGAAGATTATCTACGTGATGTGAAGGACATGTTTGATCCTTCTTTCATGGTTTGTACTGAAGCAGCCATCGAATATCATCGTACTTTTCCCCATTACGACACCGCCGACAAACTTCTCATCCTCCTCCGCGAGTATCCCTTTTAGTATTTGTGTAGTATCACTGCCTGTCTGCCAAGCGAGATCTCGCCGCAGGCCGACCGTGTCCGATGCACAGACACGAAACATCATTTGCAATAAAAAACGGGCGCACATTCGTGCGTCCGCTGTGAATTCTCCCCCCGTTCATCGCAGATCTCGCTTCGCGGACCTGCCCCGCAACGCAACCACCGCAAGGTGCACCGCGCCGGATTACTAGCCAACACCCTCCCGGGTGTTGGTCGCAACCCCCGCCGCAATTTTTGTCTTCTTTCAGCTTTCAGATTTCCGCTTTCCGCTTTTCTTCCACGATTCCCTTCATAATCCCCTTCACCACCCGCTTCACCGACAACGTTTTCGTGCACGTCGTCACATAAGGCACGGCTCCCTCCACTGCACAAAACAAGGCCGTGGCTTGCGCGGCCGTGTCATGTTTGACCAACTGTCCCTGCTTCACTCCGCACGACAGCATATATTCGTACCAGTTGATCATGGCCGCGATCCGCACATTCACATGCGGCCACCACACTTTATTCTGCAGGGTGTGAACGACTCCCAGCAAATAAAATTCCTGCTCCCGCGGATGACTGGCCCAATACTTCAGATAATCTTCGATAAATTTCCGCAGCCCCGTCACCGCATCCAATCCGCCCGCCGAATTCATCATCACTTGCACGGGTTCGAATAGCCGTTCACGGACCGCCGCCAACACCGATTCCTTGTTGGAAAAGTAATGATAGAGCGTGGATCGGTCTATCTTCGCACGTTTTGCGATCTTTTCCATTGAAACACCATCGTAGCCCCATCGTATAAATTCGCGAAAAGCGGCATTAATGATGTCTTTGATTCTTTTGTCTTTAGCCTGAATTGTGCCGGGCATTGTCTATGAGCCTTTCGTCAACACTGTGTTGATAATATAACTTTCGTATGAACAACCATCAAGCCTGCAACTTTTCTTTCCGCTCTTTCGTTTGTATATTGTATTCACTTTCTATGTCTCATCGGCGGATTGCGGCTTTTCAATATTTCGGCTTCAGCTTTCCGCTTTCAGTTCTCAGCTTTCTGTATTCCGGGGACGACATGGTTTCGACGGGATTCAGGATGGCATTGGGTGCAGGTCGAGGCTGGAGTGCCCTCGTAAATCACATTCCAAAACAATAAGTGCGAACAACACTTATGCCCTTGCTGCCTAATTAATTAGGGAGCATGCCCTCCCCGGCTGGGGCGCAGCGGTCGGGGATGCGGCACCAACTCTCTGCGCTGGCGTACGGCAGGCCGCGGTCCGTGCGTGAGATTATGCGGCTGGCTTCCCCAAGCTCTGTCGTTGGTGCGACCGGGAAGTGAGAAACTAACCAGCGAAGACACCTGTGGTACCCGGTGTGGTCCGCTTTCCGGACGCGGGTTCGATTCCCGCCGTCTCCACTAAAGCCCTTGTTAACGATTATGTTAACGAGGGCTTTTGGTATACAAGCACATGACATATTCGTTTTCCTTGCAGTGTGCTGTCATTCATTGACTCTCGAAAGACATTTTGCTAACTTGAGATTAATGCACTTCGGCTGAGGGTTCACCCTTGTCATGCACCTTAAGATGAGCGAATTCTCTGTTGAAAAGCAGTAGGGTTCGCTCGGTTCATTTTATCACCTGCCGCTATCAACATCATAGCGACGGCCGATAGAGCATCGAGATGAGCACGCTGCCGCGAAGCGGCACAGCAAGCATAGCACCTTCGGTGCCATCGCCATTATAGCGACTGCCGAGTGGGCATCGGTGGCAGCGAAGCGGCGCGAGCCGAGTACTTATTCGCACCTTCGGTGCCATTACCATTATGGCGATAGCCAGTAGGGCAGCGAGATGAATACGCTGCCACTAAAGCGGTGCACACACACGAGACAACGCTGCACCTTCGGTGCCATCACCATCATAGCGAGAAATAACAGCATATCGCAAACGAGGTTTATTCGCGATGACGACGGAAAACCTGTGGCCGAAAGAATGTGCAATGTGTGGCAAGGTTAGCGCACACACCAAACTTAGTTCAAGTACGGAGTTCGGCCCCCCTGATATGGACCTTCGTCCAGCGGAGATGTATCGTTCGACGATAAGCACTTGGATTCAACGATGTCCATACTGTGGGTTTTGTTCAGGCGACATTAGTGAGGCTGAGGAGGTTGACAAAACGATAGTCAACAGCCCAAGCTACCAGTCACAGTTAAATGATCCGCGCTTTTCGGAGCTGAGCAATTCATTTCTCTGTCGAGCAATGATCGAGAACTCGTTGGGAAACTATCAGGCGGCCGGGTGGGCTGCATTGCGTGCCGCGTGGGTGATGGACGACAGACAAAATGTTGCGTCTGCTGCGCAGTGCCGGCTTCGGGCAATTAAATTGTTCCTGCGTGATTTCGCAGCACGGCGGGACAGCTTGAAGGAACCGGCAAAATACTATGTCCTGCTCATAGATCTACATCGGCGCACCGAGCAGTTTGGAATGGCGCAGACCCTGTTGCTTGAGGGCAGACTTCTGAACCTTCAGGATAATGAACAACAGATATTCGACATTCAGAACGAGCTTATTGCCAAGCGTGACGCCCGATGCTACACGACATTAGGAGAGTTGCGCAACGAATAGTCTGTCCCAGAACACTGAATCTATGGTGTTGCACCGAAAGCCTGCCGCCATTACCAACATCCAAAGCGCAAGTGGTGCCATTTATTCTGACGACGTACAGCGGACGGATATAACAAGTGGTGTCTCTACAGGATAAGACTCCATGAGAACAACCGCCTTTTTTCCCTTTTATTGGCTGCTGGTATGTATGGCTTTCGCACAGCCGCCTGATCTACAAATGCACCAATCCACAGAAGCGACTCGACAACGCGGGGGATTTTCGCTCGGACTTCAACACGAACAATCAACGCCGCTCGACGAAAATGTTAATCTTCGCCATTCGAACATTGATATTGTTACTTTCTGCATGGATACGCTGTTCGGCTACGAGACAATCTGTAGCTGGTGGGACGTTTTCAATCCATTCAGTCCAGAGGACAACTTCACCGTCGATGTTGCCCGCATTCACGCGACTCCGGAGCATCTTACTCAGTATTATTGGAACATCTTTGTCCCCGAAAGAAGTCCAGCCGATCCGGATCCCGGAAATCCCAACTTCAGCAATGCTCTCTACGACGCACTAACCATTCAGGGAGATCCCTACGGAAGCGCAAGGATTTTTCCTGTTACCGTGGACGCTGGCCTGGGAACCGAGGACTTCCTCTTCCTCGCCCGTGCCTACGACGATTCGATTCATTTTGTTTCTGTTGACCCGCACTTGATTCCAGTCACACATGGGCTACACGTGACCGTCACGTGTTACCCAAATCCCTCCAATGCGAAGACAATCATCTCGCTCGCACTGCCGCACGCGAGCAAAGTCAGCCTTGCCGTGTACGACATCATGGGCCACGAGGTGTGTGCGCTGTACGAGGGAATGCTTGAGGCTGGAGAGCAACGGTATGCATTTGACGGTTCGCTGCTGCCATCAGGGATTTACTTTGCGCGCTTGGATGCAGGCACCTTCTCGCAGACGAAGAAGCTCATGCTGCTGAAGTAAATCATTCCTGACGCCTGCCGCCATCACCATCATAGCGATAGCCGATGGGGTATCGAGATGCTGTAGAGCAGCAGGCGGAGCACGCGCCCTCTTGTTACTGTCTAAAAGCGAAGGAGCTTGCTCGGAGACATGAATCCCCGATCATTTAAGTGGTTCTTTGGTATTTTGGCATTTCTATTTGCTCTATACCTGACGCTTTTGATCCCAGATCCAGCAGTGCTGGTTTCGCGCGCGCAAGATAAGGAACCCTTTGCATGGAATCGCGACGAGTATTGGTCATCGCTGGAATCAAGGTTCAAGGAAGCACGGGCTGAAGGCTGCGCGGGTTTATCTTTAGCGATTAATCAAAGACTCTCAAAGATTGATAGTCTCAATGTGCGATTGCGGAACGGTTCACTGCCACCTACGATGCCGGTGTACGGTGAAGTCGAGAGCAACTTCTTTGAGTCGGGAGTGCTCCTGGCTGTTTGTCCGTCCAGGGCCAGCGACTATATGAGATCCTTCGGGGAGCTCAGACGTGCCTTGAAACAGCAGTCTGTGAAGTGGGACATGAACTCTCAAGCCGGGCGAGACTGCATCTACAGGCTTCTCTATGGCGGTCGCATTGCTATCGAAGAGGTGATTCTGCAGTCGGCTAAAGGGGTTGTTTCACAGCCCGTCGTAGAAGCGAACGAACCCTCGGAAACACCATCCGCAACCATCTTGGGCATGGAGATTCACAGTGGTGACATCCTGGTATCACGAGGCGGTGCTCCGACGTCAGCCTTGATCGCGCGGGGCAATGACTACCCCGGCAACTTCTCTCATGTCGCTCTGATCTATATTGACGAGAACACCGGTTTGGTCTCGATCATTGAATCTCATATCGAGAAGGGGGTAGCAATTGCCGGCATAGAGGACTACCTCAAGGATATAAAACTGCGGGTGATGGTGCTTCGCCTTCGATCGGACCACCCCGCATTGCAAGCCGATCCGATGCTTCCACACTACGCGGCCAAGTACATGTTTGGGCAGGCAGGCGCTGAGCATATCCCTTATGATTTTGCGATGAACACGTCGAACAAATCCAAAATGTTCTGTTCCGAGGTCGTATCCGGCGCTTACAGTCACTGCGGTGTCAAGCTTTGGGCCGGACTCTCCAACATCTCCAGCATGGGAGCCCGGTCGTGGTTGTCCGCCTTTGGCGTGCGAAACTTCACCACCGAGGAACCGTCGGATCTTGAATACGACCCTCAACTAAGCGTGATCGTCGAATGGCGCGACTACGAGACGCTCTACAAGGACCATTTGGACAATGCGGTGGTAGACATCATGCTCGAGAGTGCGGACAACGGGGCAGCGCTTGGTTATGACTGGTACATGCTGCCAGTGGCAAGGGTGATCAAAATCTATTGTGCGATTATCAATAAGTTCGGTGCTATCGGACCGATCCCGGAAGGAATGACGGCCACATCAGCCTTGAAGAACAAGTGGTTCTCCCGGCACCATAGCGAAACAGTAAAGAAACTAAGTGTTCTGGCACAGCACTTCCGGCAGAGCAACGGCTATTCTCCGCCGTATTGGGATCTGATCAAGCTTGCTCGACAAGCCTATACCTCGTCTGTCACAAGATGACGGCACAACCGAATAGCAACGATAACAACAAACGACATGAGCTGCATCGGCCATCACCATCATAGCGACGATAGCAGCACCACACCGAATCCTAAAACCAGGCAGCACGAAAGAGCATTTCATGGGATTTCTAAAGCGCCTTTTCACCGGTTCTACAAAGCCAGGCAAGCCGATTGCCGTAACGGACGAATCTTTCGAACAGGAAGTGCTGAATTCAGATTTGCCTGCGGTGGTTGACTTCTGGTCACCGACGTGTGCGCCGTGTCAGGTGATGGGAGGACTCTTGAATGAGCTTGGTCCAGAGTTTACAGATCGTCTTCGGATTTTCAAGTTGAACGTGGAACAAAGTCCGGACACCGCTGAACAGTACCGGATTCGGGGTGTTCCCACACTCGTATTCCTGCGCAAGGGGCGAGAAGTTGACCGTGTTGTAGGTCTGATGCCACTTCATCCGCTGCGCGCCAAGCTTGAGAAACTTGCATCATAGACTCGATGGCCTTCCGGTGCGCATCGGCCAGCATCATCATAGCGAGAGCCGATAGGGCCTTAGATGCTTCGGAGTAGTGCGAAGCGCGGTAACCAGACGTGCCGGCGCATACCGCCATCACCATTATAGCAGGGATGACAGTGGAGGTCGCAGCGTCGGCATGACCGATACGTTATTTACCCATGAACAGAGCACTCTAAGCAGTCAGGAATCGGCATCCCACAATGGCTGAAAAAAACACACTGCGTGCGTCCCGCCTTCCATCATAGATATCGCAAGAGCCGGTGTGTAAAATGCTCAATCGGTTAACCACATACACTCTTGGAGAGAAAATGCGAGTCTTACAGTGGTCCTTGGTTCTTGTTTTTACCTTTGCTGTTGTTGGCATAGCGCAGCCCTTGGATGATGTTCAATTATCGGGCATCGTCCACGGCTACTATGGGCCAGACACGACGGTTTTAAGCAATGCGACCGTTATGATTGAGAACCTCGGAACGGGTCAACACGACTCGGTTATCACCAATGATTTAGGATTTTGGTCGTGGACCGGAGTGTCGAATGCCGTGGGCGAACCTCATTCGCCCGTGCCGGGAAATCTCGCGCTGGCTCCCAGCTATCCGAATCCATTCTCGGAGACGACGACGATTCGCATTCTGAACAATTCCCAGCAGCGTGTACGACTTGAGGTGTATAACATTCTTGGGCAGCGGGTAGCCGAACTGGTGGATGACAATCTGCGTCCCGGCGCGTTCGATCTCACATGGAACGGCGTAAGCCGCAACGGCACACCTCTCGCGCAAGGCATGTACTTTTTATGCTTGAACGCTGGCGGTCATGCGGTGACCCAGAAGATGGTGGTTCTTGGAACCGGTTCAGGACTTGCGAAAATGTCGCTTCGCGGGTCGAATCCGGGAAGCGGAGGATTGTTCGAACCCTTGCGCGGCTCCGGATTAAAAGGACATGCGAGCACGCTGGATGATTTCTTGCTTCGCCTGGAGTTCCGGCACACGGACTATGACTCGGTGATCATGAACCTTACTTTGGCGGATGGACAGGATACGATGCTTGTGACCTACTTGCGCCGTCACCAAACTCCCGAGATGGTTCTGGTACCGGAGGGACCGTATTCGATGGGAGCGACTTATCGCACCACATCACAGCCTGTTCATACGGTGAATGTTCCGGCATTTTATCTTGATGTGTACGAAGTCACCAACTCCCAGTACAAAGCCTTCTGTGATTCCACGGGGCGCACCTATCCTCCCGATCCCCAATTCACCGGCATGCCCAACTACTTCACTGATCCGCTCTACGCGAATTACCCCGTGGTGAGCGTCTCATGGTATGATGCTCGCGCCTACGCTACGTGGAAAGGGAAACGCTTGCCCACCGAAGCCGAATGGGAACGTGCGGCGAAGGGGAACGTGGACAACCGGCCGTGGCCGTGGGGAGACACATGGGTCGCGGCGAATGCCAACATCTACCAGAATGCTGCTGACAGCTTCGAGTTTACGTCACCCGTCGGTCATTACGTTAATGGGATCAGTCCGACCGGTTGTTACAACATGGCGGGCAATGTGTCGGAGTGGTGTGAGGATGACTGGCATGATGATTATAACGGCGCCCCCACTGACGGCAGCGCATGGATAGACAATCCGCGCGGCCCCTACCGTATTATACGGGGCGGTTCATGGCAGGGCTACGATTATAGCGCACGATGCGCCGAACGCGACTTGAACGAACCATCCATGCAACACAGCGCTATCGGTTTCCGTTGCGCCAGAAGCATCACCATCAATCAGCCGCCCTTAACTCCGTCTTCACCAATTCCAACGGATAGTGCAATCAATCAGTCAGTGACCGTCACTCTCGCGTGGACCTGCAATGATCCGGACAATGATCCAACTACGTACGATGTCTATTTTGGCACGGCATCTACGCCGCCACTGGTCAATTCCAGTCAGACAGCAGCAACTTACGATCCGGACACGTTGGCCAACAACACAACCTACTATTGGCGAATCGTGGCGCATGACAATCACGATCACTCGACATCGGGACCTGTTTGGTCGTTTACAACGCTGATGGGAGGCATGGTTTTAGTTCCGGCGGGGCCGTATACAATGGGTTCTTCCGCATTGGGAAGCACTGCAAGACCTGAACACACCGTCGATATTCCCGCGTTTTATATGGACATCTACGAAGTGACGAATGCCCAATATAGAGCCTTCTGTGACTCGACAAGCCGGGCGTATCCGTCCGATCCGGGCTTTTACACCAACTACTTCACAAGCCCAACCTATGCGAGTTATCCGGTAGTCATGGTAGATTGGAATGACGCCAGCGCTTATGCGACATGGGCGGGGAAGCGGCTGCCGACGGAAGCGGAATGGGAACGTGCGGCGAAGGGGAATACGGATAACCGCTTGTATCCATGGGGAGATGCGTGGGTTGCAGCCAATGCCAACGTCATCAATAATCCCGCCGATGGATACACCTACACATCACCTGTAGGCAATTACCCGAATGGGATCAGTCCGGCGGGCTGCTATGACATGGCTGGAAATGTGTTCGAGTGGTGCGAGGATGACTGGCATTCGAACTATACCGGTGCGCCGACCGACGGCAACGCCTGGATAAACAATCCGCGCGGCGCCTATCGTATTCTACGGGGCGGCTCATGGAACGTCAACCAGTTGAACGCACCATGTGCTTTTCGTTTCTTCGACAGTCCGACGTCCCGCTACAACCTTTACGGATTCCGTTGCGCCAGAACGCCATAGTTGGCTCTTGCTCCCTTGGTTCTTGACTCTTCGGTTGTGCGTAAATCTTTCGTACACACTTTTTTGGTTATCATACGCAAGTATGACAGACATGCGAAGCATCAGCCACTGCATCTGAAGTTGCCACTCACCTTCATCACCATCATAGCGACAGCCGATGGTGCATCGATGCGAAGCTCTGCGATATTCGAAGCCATTCGCCTACGGATCGGCCATCATGAATATGATTGCAACCATGGTACCGCACGCGGGGATGGTGTTACGGCACAGCATCATGTGCATCAGCGACCATTGACCCTCCTTGGACGTTGAACTTCCATCCGCCGGTTATGCCACACGGGAAAGTGCGCCATTTGGCTAACGACATACAGTCTGTGGCAAAGGCGGAAGTTCAAGTTTCCGCTGCCCCCAACAAACCAAACCGGAAAAACCTTAGAAAGGTAACAGAGATGATCTACGTAGCGATTACGCTTCTTGCATTGCTTATCGTTTCATTTTTCGTAAAATGGGAATCCAATGCGGTTCCCCCTTGGGTGAAAGGTGCTATTATTGCTCTCGCAGCAATCTTCACGGTTTTCAGTATGGTGCGTACCGTTCCCAACGGCAGTTGCGGTGTTGTTGACCTGTTCGGCGTGATCCAGCCAACCGCACTGGATCCCGGAATCAATTTCGTGAACCCGTTTGCTGATGTAATCCATAAACCGACACGCACCCAAGAGATCAAAGAGACCATGATCACACCATCCAAAGAAGGTCTGTCGTGTGAACTTGAAGTTTCTTGCTTCTTCCATGTCAAAAAAGAAGCTTGGCCTGTGATGATGCAAACAGTTCAGAACGGCGACCCATTAGTTCTCCTGGAACCCAATTTTCGTTCAGTAACACGTGATATTACGACTACATCGGAGGCAAAAGCCCTATACACTGCTGACCGGACCATTCTCGCGGGTAAGTTGAAAACCGATTTGGCGACGGTCGTTGGTCCTCGTGGTATCACGATTGAAGAAACTCCGATGCGCAGTTTGAAGTTGCCTGCGAGTGTATCTGAGGCAATTAATGCGAAGGCAACAGCGGAACAGGAAGCTCAGAAAATGGAGTTTGTCTTGCAGAAAGAGAGGCAAGAGGCTGAGAGAAAACGTATCGAAGCCCAAGGCATCAAAGACTTCCAGAAGATAATATCTGAAAGTATCAGCGATAAATTACTTGCTTGGAAGGGGATTGAGGCGACAATGGATATTGCCAAGTCTGAAAACGCAAAAACTGTAATTATTGGATCGGGCAAGAATGGATTACCCATCATTCTCGGTCAGTAATTGAGTCTGAAAACGATGGATCTTTCTCATCGGGACCATGGTCGTCGCACCGGGATCTGTGGCTACGGTCAAGGGATCCGTTGGCTATGACGTGGAGGACGGACACGTTCTGAGAGCCTGTGTGTTCTTGGTCTTGTCCCCGAAACCGGTACCACCGCGAAGCGGCACACACCACGCCTGAAATCATAAGGCACAATTGCTGCCGCCATCACCATTGTAGCGACATCCATAAGGTATGAGATGCTGCGAAGCGGCATACCGATCTAACGCACCCTCGGTGCCATCACCATTATAGTGAAGATGGCAGCAGTGTGCGGCAAACAAAGTATCAAGTGCCTTCGCGTGCCTCCCCCTTCATCACCATAACGAGCTTGTTGTGCGTATTGTTCAGACGATTTACTTACCGTATACTACTGACTGCATTCTGTTCACTTCGCCTCAGAGAGGATCCGATGAAAACAACGACTCAGAACCAGGGAGACGTACTGGTAATCTACCTTCACGGGAAAATCATGGGTGAGGAGCCCGGCACAACGGAATTTCATGATACAATCACGAGCGCGATAGTCGAAGGGAAACGGAAGGTCGTCGTTGACTTCGCAAATGTCGACTGGCTGAATAGCTCTGGCTTGGGAATGCTGGTGAAATCTTATGGGATTCTCAAAGAGGTTGATGGCCAGATGCGGTTGTCTGGAATGAATGAGCCTGTAACACAAGTAATGGTAAATACACGACTCGATCTCGTATTCGAAATCCACCAGTCCGTGCAATCCGCAATTGCAAGTTTCTAAGGGGCGCAGTGGCCGCGTAGCGGCGCAAGCTGTTAGACATTCGCACCTTCGGTGCCATCACCATCATAGCGATAGGCGATGGGATATCGAGATCGCGAAGCAGCGTGATTCGGCGGTCGGCATTCGCCGCCCACCTTCATCACCATCATGCAAGAGAATGAAAAAAGTGCTGATCACATTTCGGACTGGGCATAACTATTCTTCTATTCACCGACACCGATGAAGACATCCGCGACGTCGCAGAAATCACCAACGGTGGTCTACCGGTTCAAAGCGATCTCCGATAGTTACACGGAGCCGGGAACGGTTTGGCGTGTGATTGAGATCCCGTCCAATCGGACGCTTGGCAGTTTGAACAAGGCGATTTGCAATGCCTATGACCGGTGGGATAATCAGTTGTGGTCGTTCTTCTTTGGAATGCCCGGCAAGCGCGGCACTCAGGAGTATGTGACTTACCGGGACCCGCGCCGGTTTGGGCGCAAGACCAAGTCGGGCCATGAGGCGAAGCTGAAGTTCCTTCCCCTCAACGACCACCCGCAGTTTTATTACGTTTGGAGCTACGAGCAACAATGGTGGCATCGCATTGAGTTTCTCGGCATCCATGACGTTGATCCAGACGTGACATACCCTCGTGTCGTTGAATCACAGGGATTTGCACCGCCCGTTCACATCGATTTCCTTGCCCCTCAACCAGCGGACGAGTCCGTGACCATTAACGTCGGCATGGACAAGGACCGCAGGGTGACATATGCCGAGTTGGATGCTTCTCTGAAGACACGGCCCAAAGCACTGAGTACTCCAGAAGTGATCGGGTACCTGCGTGGAGCGGTATCGGCGGCAAACATCGTGATGCCGTCCCGCTATTGGGGTCTTCTGCTGGGGAACGATCCATTTGAAAGCACGGAACAACTTGCGGATCTGCAATCGTTGCTCTTCAGTCTACACAATCAATTGGCAGACTCGATTTCTTCCGGGGTGCCGGTGGTCTTGCGCCGGTCGTTCTATCCGGTTACGCGCGAGGGCCTGTTGCTGTTCGCATCGGATTTGCGGATGGAAATACAGGGGTTTCGACGGGGGCTGGACATGGGTCAAAGTAATCCGGATGACTTAGACAAGGAAGGCATGCGAGCCATGATGGCGATGGTTGAAGCGGATACGCTTCTGGAAGGTGTGGAGGACTTTCAAAGGCGAAACACCGTGCTCAAACCAGCCGAGATCAAGCAAATACACAAGCAGGTGTTGGGCGTGGCGGAGGTGGTTGACACGATCATGATGGATCTGGGGATCGCTTTTCGGTCAACGCGAAAACAGACAATCGAGAGTACACTCAAAACCGCTACCAAGACGGAAGTCAGACGCAACGATCCCTGTCCTTGTGGCAGCGGGAAGAAATACAAGGCCTGCTGCCTGGACAAGATCCGGCAAACGAATCCGGAGAACAATTAAAGGTGAGGCGCTATCGCTAAGTCATGACTGACAACAGCAGAAACAAGGCAAGGATTAGGCGTGTTTACGATGCCACCCTAACCAATATTGAATCGATGATTAGCCAACCGAACCGCGTTCAGTTACATATACCAACCCTGTGGCACCAAGACCAGTGGGAGCGGTACGTGAAAGCGGATCTCATATCACGTAAGGATGTCCAATTCCTACACTCACGGATCACCGTTGCGATGCGTCTACAGGAATTCGTGGGGCTTAACGTAGACGGAAATTGGCGCGTGTCGTTCGACAAGTTGGTGAATTTACTCTTCAATGCGATGTTGATGAGAGAGTGTTTTCCATTGCTTGAGAAAGTGAATGCCACGGAAATGATTCTTCAGTCGCAGGACAGATTCAGCATTCTTCTCGGACGCTCTTCGGACAGTGTGTCAGACGAAACATGGAAGTTAATTGGCACAAGGATTGCAGACCCAATATATAGGGACAACTCGATAAATACAAAGACTCTTTTGCATTTCTTCTTTGCATACCTTTTGTCCGGGGCGCAGCTTGCGAAATATTGGAAGGGGATTGAATTATTCGACGTCGCGTGAAAGATTTGGACAGCCATCTTCGAGCCCATGTAAGTTGCACGCCCACCTACGCCAGTAACATCTGGCGGCAACTTTTAGCTATGCCGACAGCAGATACTCTTAAGTTCGGTTATATATTACTATCATCGGAGAGACCGAAACGATATAGCTGAAGTCGAGAAGTTCTACGGGTTCTTTGTGGATGTTGCAGATGAGCTAATGGGCGAGTTGTCGACTGATTTTGCGCGAAGGCATTTCATTGAATTGGGCTTCGTCATAGCGGAGTCCTTCAGATTTCCGCCGATCAATCTCGGAATTGCGATCATAGGCCGGCAACCCCTGCTCGCCGCAGAGGTCGAGGTTAACGCCGCGAAGCGAAAGCCAAAGGTGGAACCCGAGTGGGCAGAGATTGCGGATGTAGAGTGGTCCACCAAGCCACTTGAGTTTGCACGTGATCGTGAGATGCTACTCGGGCATGGCGCCTGGCCCAGTATTAAGCCAAGTGTCGAACACGAGGCGGACAAAATCCTTTTCGACATACGCAAGGATGAAAATGATAGCACGCCGCTGACAACAAGATTGGTGGAGCGCGTGGATTGCATAGAAACCTATGAAATTGTGAAGGCTCTCGTCGCTCGCTATGTTGTTTGCTGGTGTGCTGCCCGCCATCGAAACAAGAACGTCGTAGAGGAAATCCTCGGCTATCCAGCTCGTCCACCGCGCAGGAAGCGTCGGCCAAATGCTCCCAAAGGAGAGCAACTACCCCCTTAGATCCGTTGCCAGATACAAGATCCTATTTTAATGATTGCCTGAGATCCTGGGGTCTCGCAGGGTTCAAATTTCCGCAAGGTATGGATTCGACGCTTTGGGAAGATCGCGAGAAGGAGTTTGCGCGAAAAGGCTTACCTGAATTGCGCAGATAGCCAAGTTGACCAACACGGACCAGCGCCGGGCTATCTCCGGAGAGGCACTCGCCTCTCCATTTTTTGTTATCTGGCGGTAAGTGACAGTGGCTGGCTATTGCTGCCTATAAA
>RPQS01000065.1 GCA_003818605.1 Candidatus Zhuqueibacterota bacterium
GGCAGTATTCAACACCGCTTCCGCCGTAGGTCTTGCTCCACAGACTGTCGCCGCTGCTGTTGATGCGCAAGAGCCAATAATCCGACGCGCCGGGAGTGCCGTGACCGTAAGATTCCGTGCTTCCACCGAGCGTGAAATTTCCATCCGGTGTCGCTTGCATCGTAACGGTTAAATCCAGGTTTGCACCGCCATACTGCCGGCTCCACAGGCTGTCTCCGCTGCTGTTGATCTTCAGGACAAACGCGTTATAGTTGTTCGTATTCAGGTAGCCGACCGCAAGATAGCCGCCATCCAAAGTCGGACTGATAGCGCACCCTGCTGCGTCCTTCGCGTATCTTTTAGTCCATTGGACGGTCCCCGAATTATTTGTTTTCATCAGAAACAGCGTGCCGTAGATCGGATACGTATTAACGTTGGAACACCCGATCGCGAGATAGCCGCAGTCCGATGTTTGAATAACCTGCATGAGTTCGTCAATATGTCCGTAGTCCATCCAGACACTCCACATGCTGTCCGGCGGTTGATGAGCGAAAGCCGCGGCTGTCAAGATGAGAATTGCGAAAAGTATCACAGAGAGTCGCATGGCTTGACCCCTTCCTGATTAAATCCATATTATCAAGATAGGGCGCATTAACGCGTTGTCAAGGGTGAACGGGAAATCCGCAAAGATTGAGAAATGTGTTATCCGCCCGAATGTAGGTTGATACGGATGACGCTGACCCGGCGAAAGTCCTTCTGCTGCCGGGAAGGAGGCATGAAGCAGAAAGGATTAAGGATAAAGTAAAAAGATGAAAAGGGTAAAATTCCGGGAGGGTCTGATGACCCTCCTTGGTGTAAGGGGCGCGGGGGCCTTACGCTATTGATAAGGGTACGTATTGCTTGCATTTCTGAGGAAGTTTCGCTATATTTGCATTGGCGACAAGTTTGTCAGCTTATCAAGAAAGTTGACAATTTTAGGTAACTTAAGGGACTTGTCGCGACTTCTTTGTGAGAATAAGTACTTACGTTTCGAGTGGATTGTGAATTGTTTCGCGAGATAGTCCGGCAAACCGTCCCACCATGAAGCCGGGCTGATGTCCAAGCCATTCATTCCCCCTCTCTTTTTTTTCACTCCGGAGGATTCATGCCGAAACCCTTTGAACCCGTTCCCAAACGCGAGGCCGAACTGCGCGCCGCGTTTTGGGATCAGGTCCGCAGCTTCCCGGACGGGCAGAAGATCAAGGAGTGTCTGCAGTGCGGAACCTGCACGGGAACGTGTCCGGTCTCCTATACGATGGATATCACTCCACGGGAGACGGTCGCGCTATTCCGGGCAGGCCTCATTGAAGAGATACTCCACAGCCGCACGATCTGGATCTGCGCATCCTGCTATTCCTGCACGGTGCGCTGTCCGGTCGGCATCCGCGTGACCGATACGCTGTACGCGCTGAAGCGGCTGGCGATGAGTAAGAAGATCTATCCGGACAATTATCCGGTGCACGCTCTGTCTAAAGCCTTTATCGCGAACCTGTACAAGTACGGGCGCAATTTCGAGCTGGGATTGGGAGCCACATATCTTCTGAAAACCGCGCCGCTGAAAGCCATATCGAGTGCGGGATTCGGGATGGCGATGATGTCGCGGGGGAGAATGTCTCTCATTCCTCACAGTATAAAAAAGGTCAACGAGGTCCGGGCGATCATTGACCGTGCCAATCAACTGGAAGGTGTCTGATGGAATTCGCGTACTATCCGGGCTGCAGCCTGGAATACACGGCCAAGCCCTACGACCAATCCACACGGGAAGTGTTCAAGGCTCTGGGCATCGGGCTGCGGGAAGTGGAGGACTGGAATTGCTGCGGTGCGACCATGTATATGTCCATCAATAAACTGGTGGCGTATTCGGTCAGCGCGCGCAATTTAGCGATTGCCCAGAATATGGGCTGCGATATTTGCGCTCCGTGCAGCAGCTGCTACACGATTTTACGCAAAACGAATCAGTATGTGCAATGGGATCCGCATGCGCGGGATAAAATCAATGAAGCACTGAGCGCCGCGAAGCTTTCGTATGAAGGACAGGTTAAGGTGCGGCATCCGCTGGATATTTTAATCAACGATGTCGGACTGAATGCCATCGTTGCGAAAACCCGCTACCGTCTGGACGGCTTGCGGGTGGCTCCCTACTACGGCTGCCAAATCGTCCGGCCGCAGGCGGAATTCGACGATCCGGACGATCCGCAGACGATGGACAAGCTGCTGGCCGCGTTAGGCGCGGAAATCGTTCCGTATCCCGACAAGGTCCGCTGCTGCGGCGGGATGCTGATGACCACCTATGAAGAAGTGGCGCAGAATCTGAATCATGACTTGCTGCGTTCGGCGGAGGAGAACGGCGCGGAGGTGATTGCCACGCTGTGCCCGCTGTGCCAGATGAATCTGGAAAGCTATCAGCCGAAGATCAACAAGCGGTTCAACACCCACCACCACATGCCGGTCGTGTTTTTCACGCAGCTTTTAGGTCTGGCTTTGGGAGTTGAACCGGCCAAACTGGGTTTGGATTCGCTGCTGGTGCGATTGACGAATCCGAAATTGAAAGCGAAAGCCGCGGAGGTGGCCGTATGAGCACGAAGGGCAACGGCAGTTCCAAATGCCGCATCGGGCTGTTCATCTGCCACTGCGGAACCAATATTTCCAAGATGGTAGACGTGGTGGGACTCGCCGAAGAATTCAAGAAGCATCCCGATGTGGTGGTTTCCAAAGAATACAAATTCATGTGTTCGGAACCCGGCCAGGAACTGATCATCAAGGAGATCAAAGAGAATAATCTGGATCGCGTGGTGGTCGCGGCGTGCAGCCCACTCATGCATGAACCCACGTTCCGCACGGCGGTGGAACGCGGGGGAATGAACCGCTACTTTTTCGAGATGGTGAACATTCGCGAGCAAGTGAGTTGGGTGACCACGGATTATCAGGCCGCTACCAATAAAGCCCGCATGCTCATTCGCGGCGCGCTGGCTCGTGTGAAATTGCACGAGCCGCTGGAAATGCGGCGCATTTCCATCACCCGCCGGGTGATGATCGTGGGAGGCGGCATCGCCGGGATTGAAGCCGCCCTGCAGATTGCGGACGCGGGCTATGAAGTCATTTTAGTGGAAAAGGAAGAATCTATCGGCGGCCACATGGCCAAGTTCGACAAGACGTTTCCCACTCTGGATTGCGCCGCCTGTATTCTGACTCCGAAAATGGTATCTGTCGGCAAGCATCCGAACATCCGGCTGATGACCTTCGCGGAAGTGGAAGACGTAAGCGGCTATATCGGGAATTTCAAGATCAAGGTTCGGAAAAAGGCGCGCTTCGTGGATCCGGCCGTGTGCAACAGCTGCGGCACTTGCTACGAAGCTTGCCCGAGTCAGCCCTACCCGCTCGACCGCGCTTTGATCTTGGGCGGAAAGGTATTTAAAGAAGGACGGCGTCTCAAGCCGAAGCGGCCGCCGTCTCTGGGACCGGAGCACGATTTGACGGTGCTGACCGGCGCTCAGCCAATGCCGGAGCAGAAGCGCAAGCCGGAAGGAGCAAAGTAATTATGAATCTTCACGACAACGGTTACGATCTGGACGAGGCCATTACCCACATCGTGAACCGTTACGGCTCCAAGTCCACAGCTCTCATTATGGTGTTGCAGGACGTACAGAAGCACTACCGTTATTTGCCGATGGAGGCGCTGAAAGCGGTGGCGAAGAAAATGAATCTGCCCATCGCCCAAATCTACAGTGTAGCCACCTTCTATAAGGCGTTCAGTCTGACTCCGAAAGGCAAACACCACGTCTGTGTCTGCACGGGCACGGCCTGCCACGTGCGGCAAGCGGCGGTCATTGTGGACAACCTGTCGCGCTCCCTGAATATTCAGCCGGGCGAAACGACCCAGGACGGCGAGATCAGTTTCGAAACGGTCAATTGCCTCGGCGCTTGCGCGCTGGGGCCGCTCGTGACCGTGGATGACGAGTATCACGGGAACATGACGGTGACGATTCTCAATAAGCTGTTGAACGAACTGCGCACAGGCAAGATGGCGAAAACAACCGAGGAGGTAAAATGACTCCTCGCAAGCTCACTTCTTCCGCCGATCTCACCCAGCTTCGAGATCAACTTCAGAAGCAGCGCCAAGGCGACCGCACGATCATCACCATTTGCGCGGGCACGGGCTGTCTCGCCTGTGGTTGTGAAAGCGTGGCGCAGGCGTTTCGCAGGGAGCTGGCCGAAAGCCGTCTGGAAGCGGACGTGGAAATCAAGACGACCGGCTGCCACGGTTTTTGTGAACGCGGTCCGTTGGTGGTGATTCAGCCGGAAGGCATTTTCTACCAGAAGGTCAAAGCGACCGACGTCAAGTTGATCGTGGATCAAACGATCAAGCACGGCCAGTTGGTCAACAAGCTGCTTTATCGGGATCCGCAGACGAAGGTCGTCATCTCGAAGGAACATGAAATCCCGTTCTATAAGAAGCAGATGCGGCTCATTTTCGGCAAAAACGGGTACATGGATCCGACCTCGATTCATGATTACATTGCGCTGGGCGGCTACGCGGCGGCAGCGAAGACGCTTCTCAAGATGAAGCCGGAGGACGTGATCGAGGAAGTCAAGAAATCCGGTCTGCGCGGACGCGGCGGCGGCGGTTTCCTCACGGGTAAAAAATGGGCGACATGCCGGAAAGCCCCCGGGGAACCCAAATACATCATCTGCAACGCCGACGAGGGCGATCCCGGCGCATTCATGGATCGTTCCTTATGCGAAGGCAATCCCCACGCCGTGCTGGAGGGCATGCTCATCGGAGCGTATGCCATCGGCAGTCATGAAGGATTCATCTATGTCCGCAATGAATATCCGCTGGCGGTCAAGAATCTGAATATCGCCATCGAGCACGCTCAGGAATACGGTTTGTTGGGCAAGAATATTTTAGGGAGCGGATTCGATTTCGACATCGAAATCTCCCGCGGCGGCGGCGCGTTCGTGTGCGGAGAATCCACCGCGCTCATGGCTTCGCTGGAAGGAAAGATCGGCGAACCGCGCGCGAAATACATTCACACGGTGGAACAGGGATTGTGGGACAAACCCTCCAATCTGAATAATGTGGAAACGTGGGCAAACGTACCGTTGGTCATCGAGAAAGGCGGCGAATGGTACGCGAGCATCGGCACGGACAATTCGAAAGGCACGAAGGTTTTCGCGCTGACCGGGAAAGTGAACAACACCGGCTTGGTGGAAGTGCCGATGGGGATTTCGCTCCGCGAGATCATCTATGATATCGGCGGCGGCTGTCCGCGCAATAAGCGGTTTAAGGCTGTGCAGACCGGCGGTCCGTCCGGCGGCACTTTGATCGTGGAAACGGCCGAGCCGATGATTCACGAGAGCCTGGTCGCGCACGGCGACATTCGGGACGAAGACGAGGCGCTCAGTCTGCTCGATCTGCCGGTGGATTTCGACGCCTTGACTAAAGCCGGTTCGATGATGGGTTCGGGCGGGATGATTGTTATGGATCAGGATTCCTGCATGGTGGACGTGGCGAAGTATTTCATTCATTTCCTTCAGGAAGAAAGCTGCGGCAAGTGCTTGCCGTGCCGTGAAGGATTGCGCATCATGCTGGAAATTCTCACGCGCATCACCGAGGGCAAGGGCACGCTGAAGGATTTGGACACTCTCGAAGAAGTGTCGCAGGTGATGATTGACACGAGTCTGTGCCAGCTCGGCGGCAGCGCGCCGAATCCGGTGCTGTCCACGCTGCGCTACTTCCGTCACGAATATTTGGCTCACATCGTGGACAAGCGGTGTCCGGCGGGAGTCTGCAAAGAGCTGGTTTCGCACGCGATTGATGAAACCTGCAACGGCTGCCACGTGTGCTTTGAACCGTGTCCGACGAATGCGATTATCGGCAAGACCAAAGAGCTGCATGTGATTGACCAGCAGAAGTGTATTCAGTGCGGCGCGTGCTTCCAGGTTTGCCGCTTCGACAGTATCAAGCGCGTCAAGCGCGGCGAGGGAGATGCGGTTCAGAGTCGGGCCAAGGAGCTCTGGAAACCGCGTGCCCGCAAAGAAGCATCCGCAGCAACGGTGTAGGAGAAAAAAGACATGGCAAACGTGACCGTTACTATTGACGGACAGCGCATCGAAGTCGAAGAAGGAATGTATATTCTTCAAGCGGCGGAGCAACTGGGCATCAAGATTCCGACGCTGTGTTATTATCCGCACATGGCTCCCTATGCCGCCTGCCGGATTTGCGCCGTTGAGGCGCGGGACAATAAGGGTTGGACGAAAATCGTGACGGCCTGCAATTATCCGGTCTGGGACGGCCTGCACGTGGTAACGGATACCCCGCGCGTACTGAACGCCCGCCGGGTGAATCTGGAAATGCTGCTAAGCCGATGCGCGAAGGTTCCCGTGCTCGCGCGGCTCGCCGAGGAGTTCGGGATTACCGAACCGCGCTGGGGACAGGGTGACGATACCTGCATCAAATGCGGTCTTTGCGTCCGCATTTGCGACGAAGTCGTCGGAGCCCACGCCCTCGCGTTCGCGGATCGCGGCATTAACCGCGAGATTTCCACGCCGTTCAAACTGGAAAGTCAGGATTGTATTCTGTGCGGCGCTTGCGCCCGGTATTGTCCGACCGGTCATATCCAGATGACCGATATTGAGGATCGCATTTTACATTCCGAACTGATGCTCGGGCCGAACGCCGCCATCCGCATTCCCTTCCGGCAGGCGATTCCGAACGTGCCCCGCATCTACGGCAACCAGTGCATTCATATGAAGACCGGCGGCTGTATGTTGTGCGCCAAGGTCTGTCCCAAAGAGTGTATTGACTTCAACGACCGCGATCAAATCGAGGAAATCGAAGTGGGAGCCGTGGTCGTCGCTACGGGATTCGCGGATTTTGATCCGACTCCCATGAAGCAATACGGCTACGGGAAATATCCGAACGTCATTTCCGCCCTTGAATTCGAGCAGATGAACAATGCGGCCAGTCCTACAAGCGGGAAGATCGTGTTGGAAGACGGCAGCGAGCCGCGCAGCATCGCGATCCTGCACTGCATCGGCAGCCGCGACGAGAATCAACACAAGTATTGCAGCCGCGTCTGCTGTATGTATGCGCTCAAGTTCGCCCATCTGGTCAAGGAAAAAACCAGCGCCGAAGTCTACCAGCTTTACATTGACATGCGGGCCTTCGGCAAGGGCTATGAAGAATTCTATCACCGGATTCTCGATGAAGGCGTGAACGTGATTCGCGGCAAGGGGGCGGAAGTGGTTCCGGCTCAGAGCAACCGCAGCGAAGAAGGCGGACTTTTAGTCTGTTGTGAAGACACGCTGATCGGCAAGTATCGCCAGATTCCGGTGGACATGGTGGTTCTGTGCACGGCTCTGGAAGCCCGCGCGGACGCGGCGGACCTGGCCCGCAAGTTGAGCATCTCGAAGGGAGCGGACGGGTGGTTCATAGAGGCCCATCCCAAACTGGCTCCCGTCTCGACGACCACGGACGGAGTTTTTCTGGCGGGCGCGTGTCAGGGGCCCAAAGATATTCCCGATTCGGTGGCGCAGGGTTCGGCGGCGGCTTGTCAGGCCCTCCGGCTTTTGAGCATGGGTGAAGTGATGCTGGACGGGGCCTATGCGGTGATCACCGAAGAGTTGTGCAGCGGCTGCAAGATCTGCAACGGTTTGTGTCCGTACACCGCGATTTCGTTCGATGAAACCAAGAAAGTGAGCGTCGTAAACGCGGCTCTGTGCAAGGCGTGCGGAACCTGCGTGGCGGCCTGTCCTTCGGGTGCCATTCAAGGACGCCATTTCACCGACGATCAGATTTACGCCCAAATTGAGGGGATTCTGGCATGAGTTTCGAACCCAAAATCATCGGTATTCTCTGCAACTGGTGCAGCTACACGGGCGCGGATCTGGCCGGAACGGCTCGCATGAAGTATCCGCCCAATGTAACGAGTGTCCGCGTGATGTGCAGCGGCCGGGTGGATCCGGGTTTTATTTTGGACGCGTTTGCACACGGAACGGACGGCGTTTTGGTGTGCGGCTGCCATCCCGGAGATTGCCATTATGTGGAAGGCAACTACAAGTGCCTGCGTCGCATCCCGTTGACCAAGGTCCTGTTGCAAGGCATGGGCATTGATCCGAAGCGTTTGCATTTGGAATGGGTATCGGCTTCGGAAGGCGCCCGCTTTCAGAAGGTGATCACCGATTTTACCGAACAGATCCGCGCGCTGGGGCCGTTGCAGCTTCAGGAGCGCACTTTTGACGCGGCGACTGCGGAAGCGAACGGGACAACGGGATCTCACGCAACAGCCGGCCAGCCGGCGGCGAGGTAAGGAGGAACAATGGCAAAACCCAAATTGGCCATCTACTGGGCGGCTTCGTGCGGCGGATGCGATATCGCGATCCTCGACATTGAAGGCAAGATTCTGGAAGTGGCCGACTTTTTCGATTTAGTGTTCTGGCCGTGCGCAATGGATTTCAAGTATGCCGACGTGGAAGCCATGCCGGACAAGTCCATTACGCTGACGCTGTTCAACGGCGCGATTCGCAGTGACGAGAACTTCCATCTGGCTAAACTGCTGCGGCAGAAATCCGTGGTGTTGTGCGCTTTCGGAAGCTGCGCGTCCGACGGCTGCATTCCGGGCCTCGCGAACTTCACCAACTTGCAGTCTATTCTGGATTACGCGTACTTGAAGTCGCCGTCCACGGATAATCCGGAGAAAGTGATTCCGCAGCCGAAAACGAAGGTTCCGGAAGGCGACATTACGATTCCGACGCTATGGAACACGGTGCGACCCCTGACGCAGGTCGTGGACGTGGATTACGTTATTCCCGGCTGCCCGCCGCAATCGAACCAGATCGCGGCGGTGATTGACGCGGTGATTGATATTCTCAAGAACGGCAAGCCGCTGCCTCCCAAGGGCACGGTGTTGGGCGCGACCGAAACCACCTGCTGCGACGAGTGCAAGCGTCAGAGAAACATCAAGAAGATCAAGAAATTTATACGGCCGTTTGAGATCATTCCCGATCCCGATTTGTGTTTGATGGAACAGGGGATCGTGTGCACGGGTCCCGCGACGCGCGGCGGCTGCGGAGCGAAGTGCGTTTCGGCAGGCGTTCCCTGCCGCGGCTGCTACGGATCGCCCGCCGGAGTCCGGGATGCGGGTGCGAAAATGGTGTCCGCTCTGGCCAGCGTGATTGACTCCACCGATCCGGAGGAGATTGACCGGATCATCGCTACGATTCCCGATCCACTGGGAACGTTCTATCGCTTTACGCTGGCGGATTCGCTTCTGAGGAGGGCGCAGGTATGAAGAGTATCGTGATTGATCCGATTACCCGTTTGGAAGGCCACGGCAAGATTCACCTCTTCGTGAACGATGACGGTTCACTGGCGAACTGCTATTTTCAGGTTCCGGAGTTGCGCGGATTCGAAATGTTTGCGAAGGGCCGTCCGGTGGAAGAAATGGCGCGCATCACAACCCGTATCTGCGGGGTATGTCCCGACGCTCACCATATGGCGGCGGCCAAGGCGGCGGACGCGGTGTACGGCGCGCAATTGCCTTCGGCGGCGGTGAAGCTGCGCAATTTGGTTTACAATGCGTTTTTCGCAGGCGATCATACCACGCACTTCTTTGCTTTGGGCGGTCCGGACTTCGTATGCGGCCCGGATGCTCCGCCCGCGGAACGGAATATTCTCGGCGTTATCGCTAAAGTCGGCCTCGATGCCGGAAAAAAAGTAATTGCGCAGCGCGCGGCGGGTCAGCGGATCATCGAGATCATCGGCGGCAAGAAAGTGCATCCGGTGACGGCGATTCCGGGCGGCATGTCCAAACGTGTGACGAAGGAAGAGCAAGCCGAGATGATCAAGCTTGGCGAGCAGATGGTGGAATTCGCCAAGTTCTCCCTAAAAATCGTGGACGACATCGTGCTGGCCAACAAGGTCTACGTGGATCTGATCGTTTCGGATATGTTCACGCACAAGACCTACAACATGGGTTTAGTGGACGCGAACAATAAGGTGAATTTCTATGACGGCAAGGTGCGCGTGGTCGGGCCGGACGGAAAAGAGCACTGTAAATACGAACCCAAAGACTATTTGCAGTACGTGGCCGAGCACGTGGAATCTTACAGCTACCTGAAATATCCGTTCCTGAAGAAGGTCGGCTGGAAGGGTTTTGTAGACGGCCCGGACTCGGGAATCTATAAAGCGTCGCCGCTGTCGCGTTTGAACGCATCGGACGGCATGGCTACACCTTTAGCGCAAGCCGAGTACGAGCGTTTCTACGAGACACTGACGAAGGACAAGAGCGGCAAGACGATGGTGCACCACACGCTGGCCACGCATTGGGCGCGCATCGTGGAATTGATGCAGGCGTGCGAAACCACGTTGATGCTGGCGAAGGATCCGGAAATTATTTCGGACAAGATCCATAATCCGCCGCAGGGTATTGTGGGTGAAGGCGTGGGCATTGTGGAAGCGCCGCGCGGCACGCTCACGCATCATTATAAGACCGATCAGAACGGCATCGTTACCGAAGCCAATCTGATCGTGGGCACGACCAACAACAACGCGCCGATCACGATGTCCATTAAGCGCGCGGCGGAAGGGTTGATTAAAAAAGGCACGCCGATCACGAACGGCATTTTGAACCGCATCGAAATGGCTTTCCGCGCCTACGATCCGTGTTTCGGCTGCGCGACGCACTCTCTGCCCGGCGAAATGCCGCTGGAAGTGGTGGTGCACGATGCGCAGACGGGCGAAGTGACGGACATCGCGCAAAGGAATTGTTGAAACCGCTGTTGATTCTCTGTTTGGGCAACGAAATCATCAGCGATGACGGTTTTGGCCCGGAGATAGCCCGACGGTTGAAGAAAGAACTGGAATCGAGCCGGTGTGCCGATGTAGTTTTTGCACCGGTCGCCGGTTTTTTTCTTCTGGATCTTTTATCGGGCCGGAGGAGTGTCTTGATTGTGGATACGATCCGGACGGGGAAGACCGAGCCGGGAACGCTGCATAGCTTTCCCGCGGGGATTTTAACTCCGTCGTATCATTTAACGACCAGTCATCAGATCAATCTGCCCACGGCTTTGGAACTTGGTCGGCGGCTGGGCTACGATATGCCGAACGACATTGACATCGTGGCCGTGGAAGCTTTGGATTTAGAAACGTTAGCCGAAGCATTGACTCCCCCGGTGCAGGCCGCGCTTCCCGGAGCGCTGCAAGCCGTGCGGGGCTGGATTGCGAAACACTCTGAGGAGGAGAAACCTCATGAAGACTGAATCCATACCGAAACCCGATCCCAAGGGCCCGCCGAAAACCTGTCCGGAGTGCCAAGGGCGCGGCTGGGTGGATCATCGCTGTCTGACTCCGGATCATGCCCACCGCTGTCCGCATTGCGACGGACGCGGCACGGATGTGGGCGGCCGCGATTGCTACGCGTGTCACGGCACGGGTCTTCTGGAAGTTCGCAAGGAAGACAAGAATCCGTGTCCGCTCTGTGGCGGAGCCGGAATTTATCCCGTTCCGGAATCCATGACGGCGCGCGAATTCGCGTTCAATCCGGGACGGCGCTGATATCATTACGCCGTTGTGATTCTCCGGAGTTGCAATGACGTCATTATCAGTCGGGAGACAGACCACGGCAGAATGGAATTATGAATACTGAATTTTTTCTTTTATTGGGTACGGCGGCCACGCTGGGTTTTATTCATACTCTGCTTGGGCCGGATCATTACGTGCCGTTCATCGCGATGGCAAAAGCCCGGCAGTGGAGCACGCGCAAGGCTCTGACGATCACTTTTCTGAGCGGCATCGGCCATGTGTCCAGCTCCGTGATTATCGGCTTGGTCGGCTTGGCTTTCGGCATTGAAGTTTTGAAGCTGACCGAGTTGGAATCGCTGCGCGGCGAAATAGCCGGCTGGCTGCTGTTGGGTTTCGGTCTGGCGTATATGCTGTGGGGGTTGCGGCGAGCGTATAAGAAAAAGGCTCATGCACTTATACACGCGCACGAATCGGCAACGGAAGCGGATCATTCGCACGATCATCACGAACACGGGTTGCACACGCATGTGCATCCGGAGAAGGCGAATATCACGCCGTGGATTCTGTTCACGATCTTCGTGTTCGGGCCTTGCGAGCCGCTGATTCCGGTGCTGATGTATCCGGCGGCCAGCGCGGATGCGTTCAGCGTGTTTGCCGTGGCGATGGTGTTCAGCGTTTTTACCATCGGAACGATGGCAACCATGGTTTACGTGACGCTGCGCGGCATGCAATGGCTGCCGCTGCGCGGACTGGAAAGATATTCGCACGCTTTGGCGGGCTTCATTGTTCTGCTGTGCGGCGTCGGCATGCAGTTTTTAGGATTATGATGATGAGATCGGCGCGCCGGTGAACGGTCCAACTCAAATGAATCTCCACGAAGTCGGGCCCGGAAACGGGCCGATTTCCGTATTGGAGCCTGTCGTTCACGTCTTAATTCGCGTTTCGGGAGTAGTACAGGGAGTCGGTTTCCGGCCGTTTATCTATAATCTTGCCAAGCGGCACGGACTTGCCGGCACGGTTTTAAACGACAGCCGCGGCGTGGAGATCCACGCGCAAGGGACGCGGGAAGTTGTGACCGCATTCATTGCCGCAATTCGGGACGAAGCTCCGGCGGCGGCGCGGATTGACGAACTTCTGATTTCCGAACACGCGCTGGAAGTATTTGCGGGCTTTCGGATTCTGGCCAGCGAAACGACAGCCAATGCTTTCACGCATGTTTCTCCGGATTTGGCGATATGCACGGATTGCCGCCGCGAATTGGAGGATGCGCGCGACCGGCGATACGCGTATCCGTTCATCAACTGCACGAACTGCGGGCCGCGATTCTCGATTATTCGCGCGCTGCCGTACGACAGGCCGCAAACTACAATGCGCGAGTTCGCGCTGTGCGGCGATTGCCGGAGCGAATACGAGAATCCCGAGAACCGGCGTTTTCACGCACAGCCGGTGGCTTGCGAACAATGCGGCCCGAAGCTTCGCCTGTTGAATTGCCGTGCTGGTTCATGGATAGACACAGCGGCCAACCATTCAGCTATCGCGCAAGCGGTAAAGCTGCTGCGGGACAAACACATACTGCTGCTAAAGGGAATCGGGGGATTTCATTTGGCATGCGACGCTTGCGATGACAATGCTGTCAACGAACTCCGCACGCGGAAGCGACGCGATGAAAAACCGTTTGCCGTTATGTTTCCGGACGTGGAATCGCTGAAGCAAGCATGCGCGGTCTCGGACGTGGAATGGCGTTTCTTGAATTCGCCGCGCGCGCCAATTCTTTTACTGAAACGGCAGGGGACTTCTTTGTTGAGTGAAGCCGTTGCGCCGAAAAATCCGTATGTGGGAGCCATGCTGCCGTATTCACCGCTGCACGTTCTGCTGCTTATAGAATTCGGCAAGCCATTGGTGATGACGAGCGCAAATCTCAGCGATGAGCCGATTGCCTTTTGCAATGATGACGCACTGACGCGGATGGCGGGAATTGCGGACGGAGCGTTAGTGCATGATCGCGCGATCGAGATGTTTGCCGACGATTCCGTGGTGAAAGTGATCGGCGGTGCGGCCAGAGTGTGGCGCAGATCGCGCGGGTATGTGCCGGAATCTGTGCATGTGCCGATACCGTTTGGCAAGCAGACGCTGGCTTTCGGCCCGCAGATGAAAAACACGTTCTGCCTTGGCAAACAGGATTTCGCACTGCTATCTCAGCATTTGGGGGATTTAGACAGCGAACATGCGATCCGCGCGCAGCAAAAGGCGCTCGATCATTTTCTGAAATTGTTTGATGCGCGGATCGAACTTCTCGCCTGCGATTTGCATCCGGATTACACAACCACGCATTTGGCGGAAGCGTGGACCGAAAGAAGTGGAGTGCCGCTCGTTCGCGTGCAGCATCACCACGCGCATTTGGCGGCCTGTCTTGCCGAAAACGGACAGAAAGAACGAGCCATTGGCATTACGCTGGACGGTACGGGCTTCGGAGCGGACGGTTCCATTTGGGGCGGCGAAATTTTAGTGGGAGATTTCCGCTCGTTTGAGCGAGCCGCACATTTGCAGGAAACGTTCATGCCGGGTGGAGAACTCGCTGCTAAACAGCCGTGGCGGATGGCGCTGGCCTGGATGTATGAAGCCTTCGGCGAGCCGCGAAACTGGCCGGAAACCGCGTGGCAGTTATCTCTTCAAAAGGAGCTGAGTAAAAATGGAATTGACGATTTGCTCAATTCCGCACTGCAATTAAAAGCTTTTCCGCGTACCACGAGTATGGGCAGGTTGTTCGATGCGGCGGCTTCGCTGACATTTTTCGGAATGAAGAAACAGCACGAAGGACAGGCGGCTATGCTCTTCGAAGGGATGATGTCCAACGAGAGGCAGGAACCGTATCCCTTCGAGCTTCGTTCCATATCTGATGGTCTCGTAATTTCGCCCGTGCCGATGATTCGCGCGCTCATCGAAGATATTTCAAAAAGGGTTTCGCCATCGGTTATTTCTAAGCGGTTTCATGAGGGATTGACGGACGTGCTGTCGCGAGCGGCGGAAGCTATTCGGGATAAATCGGGAATTACACTTGCGGCTTTAAGCGGCGGGTGTTTTCATAATACTTTTCTTCATGAGTCCCTTGCGGAGCGGCTTCAACAATTAGGATTTGACGTCATTACACACCGCGAAGTGCCGCCTAATGACGGCGGTGTTTCGCTCGGTCAGGCGGTCATCGCCAACGCACAAGAGGATTTATAAATGTGTCTTGCCATTCCGATGCAGCTTTTGGAACGCGACGGCGACCGTGGAACCGTAGAAGTCGGCGGCGCGCGCAGCAAGATCATGCTTTCACTATTGCCGGAGGCAAAAGTCGGAGACTGGCTGATTGTGCACGCGGGATACGCGCTGGAGGTTCTGGATGAGCAGGAAGCGGCGCTCACATTGGCTTTGCTGAAACAGATCGGCGAGAGCGGCGCGTGAAAGTCTTCGACGATTTTCGCAGCGCGGATGTTGTGAAGCGCGTGGCTGAAAAAATCGCGAGGCTCGATCTAAAACAGCCTGTACGCTTGATGGAAGTCTGCGGCGGACACACGGCGGCCATCTATCGGTTTGCCCTCCCCGATCTTCTGCCGGCAAATGTGAAGCTGCTCTCGGGGCCGGGTTGTCCCGTATGCGTGACCGCCAACGATTTTGTGGACCGCGCGATTGCATTGAGTGAGATCTCCGGAATAACAATCGCGACATTTGGAGATTTAATTCGCGTGCCGGGTTCCACGCGCAGTTTAGCGGATGCGCGCGCGCAGGGGGGAGACATTCGCGTCTTTTATTCTTCGGCGGACGCATTGGATTGGGCGCGGCAGAATTCTGAACGAATCGTGGTTTTTCTGGGAATCGGTTTCGAGACGACCGCGTGCACAGTTGCGGCCACGCTTGCCGAAGCGGTGCGAACAAACGTTCGCAACTTCCGCGTGTTGTCGTCGCTAAAAACCATGCCCGAAGCGCTGCGCGCGCTGCTGGGCGCGCCGGGCGTACAGGTGGACGGTTTGATTCTGCCGGGACACGTGTGCGCGGTGACGGGCAGCAATGAATTCGATTTTATTCCGCGCGAGTTCCATATACCCTGCGCGGTTTCAGGATTCGAGCCGAGCGATCTGATGGAATCCATTCTGATACTGTGCCGCCAAATTAAAGATGGCGAAGCGAAAGTCGAGAATCAGTATCGCCGCGTCGTGCATTGGGAAGGCAACGCGCGCGCCAAAGCGGTCATGGCGGAAATGTTTGAGCCCGCCGACATGCTTTGGCGGGGATTCGGAAGGATTCCGCAGAGCGGTTTAGCGATTCGCACACAATTCTCGGATTGGAACGCCGCCAATATTTCCGTGGACGTTGAGCCGATGCGCGAATATCCCGGCTGCCGCTGCGGAGATGTTTTACGCGGAATTCTTCACCCCACGGAGTGTCCGCTGTTCGGAAAAGCCTGTTCACCGGAAAATCCGCGCGGCGCGTGCATGGTGAGTACGGAAGGAGCTTGCGCGGCCGTCTATCACTTTTCCCCGGTCCAACGTGAACGATAAAATCATCACCTTAAATCACGGCGCGGGCGGCGAAACCATGCGGAGCTTCATCAAGAAACTCTTTGTGGAGAATTTTTCCAATGCTGCGCTCAATTCAATGGCCGATGCCGCGCTGTTGGAATTCTCCGGAAAGCAGTTGGCCTTCACTACGGATTCATATGTGGTCAAGCCGCTCGAATTTCCCGGCGGGAACATCGGCAAGTTGGCCGTGTGCGGAACCGTCAACGATTTAGCCGTGATGGGAGCCAAGCCGTTGGCGCTTTCCACAGGCTTTATTATTGAAGAAGGTTTTAACATCGCCGCTTTAGAGCGGATTGTATTGGCAATGGCGGAGACGGCGAGAGCTGCCGGTGTTCAAATCGTAACCGGCGATACCAAAGTCGTGGCGCGGGGCGAGGCGGACGGAATTTTTATCAACACATCGGGCGTGGGAGTGTATCCGCTTCTCTATGATCTGCGTGAAAAGCCAGTCGTTGCCGGGGATGCCCTTCTTGTTTCCGGCACGGTCGGAGATCACGGCATCGCGATTTTAGGCGCGCGCGGAAATTTGTCCTTCAAGACCAGCATCCGAAGCGATTGCGCGCCGCTGAACGGTTTGATAGCGGATATTCTCATTCATTCATCCGGTGTGAAATGGATGCGCGATCCCACCCGCGGCGGAATCGCCGCCGTGCTGACCGAATTGGCCGAAGAATTCAAGCTTGATTTACTCGTGCGCGAAAAGGATCTTCCTGTTCGGGAAAACGTGCGGGCGGTCTGCGAGCTTTTAGGATTCGATCCGATGCACTTGGCGAATGAAGGCAAAGTTGTTGCTGTAGTGGAATCCGCCGAAGCTGAGAAAGTGTTAAAAACAATGCGCGCGCACGAATTGGGAAAGGAAGCGGCAATCATCGGGCATGTGGCCGCTATCGGAACGGAACTTGTCCGCGTGGAAACCGAAGTCGGCGGCGTGCGGCGTTTGCAGCGACCCGCAGGTGAATTGCTGCCGAGAATCTGCTAATCCACCCCCCTTTCATCCCCCCGTAAACGGAGGGAAACATAAATGCACGAACTTTACATCGCACAATCCATCATCAGTTCGGTAAAAAAGTCTCTGCCGAACAATGTGACGGCGGATCAGGTCACGCATGTTCGCGTGGAAGCGGGGCAGCTCGATGCGGTGGTGGACGAAACATTGATCTTTTTATTCGATGCGATTAAAGCCGAGAGTGGATTATCCGCCGCCACATTAACGGTGGAAATCATCCCCGTGCGCTGCCGCTGTAAGGCTTGCGCGCATGAATTCACTTTAGATCTACCGATTTTCCTTTGTCCCCAATGCGGATCCGGCGACGTGGATCTTTTACAGGGGCGGGGAATCCGGCTGACGGGAATCAAAGCAGACGTAGAAGAGGACTAAGACAATGGACATACCGGTCATTCGCGACGTACTCGAAGAAACCAACGCCCGCGCAGCGGAAAATCGCGAGCTGTTCGATAAGCACGGCGTGTTCGTGGTGAACATTATGAGTTCGCCCGGTTCGGGCAAGACCACGCTGCTTTCGAAAACCATTCCGCTGCTGCAGAAACGCGGCTTGAAGTGCGCGGTGATCGAGGGCGACATCACATCCACTTTGGACAGCGAAAGGCTAAGGCCGCTGGGAATTCCCGTCGTGCAGGCCAACACGGAGCCATTCGGCGGCGACTGCCACGTGGGATCGCATTTGGTGCAGGCGGCACTCAAGCATTTCGATTTAGCCGCGATAGATGTTCTGTTTATCGAAAACATCGGCAATCTGGTTTGTCCGGCGGAATTCTATCTGGGAGAAGACCGCAAGGCTGTGGTTCTATCCATTACCGAAGGCGAAGACAAGCCGCTGAAATATCCGCTTATGTTCCGTGAATGCAAAGCCTGCGTGCTCAGTAAAATGGATCTTGCGCCGCATCTCGATGTGAACATCGAATCCTTTAAAGAGAATATCCGTAAGACCAACGGCAACATGGACATTTTCCCGGTGTCGTCAAAAACGGGAGAGGGGATTGAGAAGTGGGTGGAGTGGCTCTTGAAGAAGGGATGAGGGATGAGGCAGAAAGGATGAGTTACCGGCATCCGTAGTGACACAGCTTGCTGTGTCATTTTTTTAGCAAAGAGAAAAGGGGCACAGCGCGCTGTGCCCCTCGCAGTTCATGTTACAGATTCCGGCAAGGTCAGCGACCCTGCTCGGCGAAAAAATTACGCTTTCGCGAGAGCGGGACGCTTGTGATCGGCGAGGTTGTTCTTAACCCATTCCACACCGGCATCCACAATACGCAGATTCTGCTCGATGAGAGCCTTGCGCTTCAAACCGACAGGAATAATTTCCTTGATGGCTTCCGGCGACAGGAGCTTCGTGTACTCGAGCAGCGCGCCCAATAGAACCATGTTGGCGGCGGCGGTGATACCCTGCTCGGACGCAATGTCCGTCAGCGGAATGTAGATGACGTCTACGTCCGTGCGGCGAACCTTGCGGGCAATAATGGAGCTGTTCACGATAATCAAGCCGCCCGGCTTGACCGCATCTTCGAACGAATCCAGCGAAGGATCGTTCATCGCTACGAGTATGTCGGGATCCACCACCAGCGGCGAGCCGATGGGATCCTTCGAGAGAACGACGGACGCATTGGCCGTGCCGCCGCGCATCTCCGGACCATAAGAAGGAATCCACGAGACTTCAAGATTTTCCTGCATCCCGGCGGCGGCAAGCATAATTCCCGCCGTCAAAACGCCCTGCCCGCCGAATCCGGCGAACTTGAAATGCGTCGTGGGGAAGTTCTTGATGAAAGTTGCGTTGCGGGGATGCGTTTCACCGAAGAGTCCGAGATCGAGAGTCGTGTAAAGCTCGTCTTCGTTCAAATCCTTATGCGTAAACATGCGGCTTTCACGCGTGGCGGATTCGTCCTTGTAGACCTGAATGGGGTAGTAAGGAATCATCTTTTCCTTCACCCACTTTTCGGCTTCCACCGGAGTCATCTTCCAGCCCGTGGGACACGGCGCAAGAATTTCCACGAACGAAAAGCCTTTGCCGTCAGCCTGATTTTTAATGGCTTTTTTCACGGCCTTGCGGCAAGACATAATGCCCTTCGCGTCGGCGAGGTGGCAGCGCTCGATATACACGGGCGCGGGCAGCGTGGCTAAAAGCTCGCACATGCGCATCGGCCAGCCTTCATTTTCCACGGTGCGGCCATAGGGACTGGTGGTAGTCTTCATGCCGATGAGGCTGGTGGCCGCCATCTGGCCGCCGGTCATGCCGTAAATCGCGTTGTTGATGAAGAACACAGTCATGTTCTCGCCGCGATTGGCCGCATGCAGAATTTCCAAACCGCCAATGGACGCCAAATCGCCGTCACCCTGATAGGTCATGACGATCGAATGGGGAAGCGAGCGCTTCAAACCCGTAGCAACGGCCGGTGCGCGGCCGTGAGCGGCCTGCACGTTGCCGATATCGAAATAGTAGTAGGCGAATACGGAGCAGCCTACCGGAGAGATTAAAATCGAACGATCTGCGAGACCCAGTTCGTCAATGGCTTCCGCCATGAGCTTGTGCACGTTGCCGTGGCCGCAGCCGGGGCAATAGTGCGTGGTCTGGTTTTGCGTGTCGCGCCAGCGTTCGAAGTGATCGTAGAAAGAATCCGCTTTTTTAAGGACGTTGGTTGCCATGGTTGACTCCTACTTCACATACTTACGCGCGACGTTCGCGAGTTCTTCCACCGACGGTACGGCTCCGCCCATGCGGTTATAGAAATGCACCGGGGTGACTTCTTTCGTGGCCAGCTTCACATCTTTCAGCATTTGGCCATCGGATAGTTCGACAACGAGAAATTGCTTGCCCTGGGCGGCGTATTCGGCGAGTTTCTTGGACGGGAAGGGGAAGAGAGTAATGGGGCGCATCATGCCGACCTTCTTGCCTTCCTTGCGGAATTGCTGAACCACCGACAGCAGCAGGCGCGAGACGATGCCGTAGCCGACCAGAACCAGCTCCGCGTCATCCGTGTTCACTTCCTGGAACCGGACTTCGTTGGCTTCCATGGTGGCATATTTCTTTACCAGCTTATTGTTCTGCTCTTCGAGTCCGCCCGCGCTCATGTAAATCGAGCTGATGAGATTCGCCTTCGATTCCTTATCGCCGTATAAAGCC
>RPQS01000066.1 GCA_003818605.1 Candidatus Zhuqueibacterota bacterium
AGGAGAAAAAGCCAATCCAGCGTCTCGAAAGCGGTCAGCGGAAACCTGGAGTGCTGCTGCGGATGAGGGAGCGTTGTTCCGCACACCATCCCCACTCCCGGTGTAAAATAAGAGGCAACCGTTCGAATCCACGACGGTGTGACGATGCAATCCGCATCGGTCATTAGAATCACTTCACCCGTTGCGCGGTCTAATCCCTGCGCCAAGGGGCGCGTTTTCAGAACCAATTTGCCGTCCGGTTCGTCTACGACATCATGAACGTCATAGCGACATTGAAATTTCTCTTGGTAGGACTGCGCGACCTCGCGTGTGCGGTCGGTTGACTGATCGTTAATGATAATAATTTGCAGCCGATCCATCGGATAGTCAACTTGCAGCAAGGAATCCAACAAGTCGGGCAGACATTGTTCTTCGTTTCTTGCCGGGATAACGACGCTGACCGGCGGCATATCCTTCCGGGAACCAAGATCATTCCGAATTCCGCGCGACAGATACGCGGCAATCAACATATATCCGATGTAGACGGCAATAAGGAGAGCGAGATAGATCACGATTTACTCATGACTGAGAAGAGGAGTCAAAGAAGGAAGATCGGCAAATTTCCATCCGCGCCGTTTGACTTCTTCAGCCAACCGCGGCAAGAGGCGAATCACGTTTTCAGTGGTCGGTTGACCGTCATGCAGTACGACAATGGCTCCTTCGTGCAAGGATTGCTGTAAGCGCAGCCATAGCGCGTCATCGCTCTGGTCAATCCAATCGGCTACCATGACCGACCACATCACGCCGCGATAACCGATTTTATTGAGAATTCTTGCCGTCCAGGGATTGAAGCGTCCGAAAGGGGGGCGAAAGAAGCGGGCTGATATTCCGATGGAGTCCTTTATAGCCTCATCTGCGGCGAGGATGCTTTGCATTTGTTGAGTGGGCGTGAGACAAGTGAACCCGACATGCTGAAAACCGTGGTTGGCTACGGTCTGACCGCATCCGGTCAAATCGCGCAGCAAACCGGTATTTTCACGGCACCGTGTTCCCAAGACAAAATGTGTTGATGTGATCTGGAGGCGGTTGAGAACTTGAAGCAGCGCAGGAGTTGTTTCGGGATGAGGTCCATCATCAAAAGTCAGAGCGATAGAGCGGCTTCCGGACGGAAGACGCCATAGCCAATGGGGAAAGACAAATTCGCGAATTCGACCGGTCATACGGCTAAATAACCGGTTCCACGGCTCGTCGGTGACGGACTATTCTGCGCACGCGAACAAGCCCGCGTTTAACGCCGCGCGGCAAGGTGGCCGTACGATACCACTCCCCCTTCCAACGATAGGGCACAAATAAACCCGTGATACCGAAAACCGGACTAAGGAGAACATGCAGCATGGAAAAAGGCACAAAATATTTGAGCGGTGTTTCATGATGAAACGCATGCGAACCGACTCGAAGAGTATAATAATCCCATCCGAATTTCCAAGCTGTGGTGACGGCTAAAGGAAGTGCCCATGCGGGATTCATCCACGCAACCGCCGGGGCGCACCACCACAGCAGATAATAGGCATACAATCCGAAAAGAAAAACGGACATGCTGCGCCGGTAGGCTAGTCCTTTGGATGCCCAGCGAATCCGCTGGTTAAACACGTCGCGAATCGTCAGGACAGGCAGCGAGTGAACGATACTCTCCGCGTCCGTATTATAGACAACTTTCCATACGGTTTGTTTCGCGACTCGCTGCGCAAATAAAACGTCATCACCTGATACAATGCCGGCCGATTTACCGAATCCGGAAATTTGTTCATAGACGCAGCGCCGGTAAGCCAAATTGGAGCCGTTGCAGCTTGAGGGTACCCCTGCCCCTGCCGCCCCGGCCGCCAGATATTGTTGAGCAAGGAAATCGAGCCATTGGATTTTTTGCCATAGCGGCACGCGTTCAACAGGCAGATCGAATGCCGTGAGTCCGGCCACAACTCCGATGTCTGGGGTCATGTGCCGGATCATGGACTGCAGCCACTTGGAGTCATAGACGCAATCGGCGTCTGTTGTTACAATGATATCGCCATGCGATTCGCGGATGCCAAGCGCCAGCGCATTTTTCTTGGGCGACGGCGGATTGGGAGTCGTAACGCGGAAAAAACGCAGCCGGGGATTCAATTCTGCCAAAGCTTTCAGAATTTGCGAAGTATGATCCGTGCTTCGATCATCCACCGCCACAATTTCCCAATCACCCGGATAGTTCTGCTCAAAGAGCGAAAGCAGTGTGCGCTCTAATACAGCGGCTTCATTTCGAGCCGGAACGATGACACTGACGGATGGCCATTCATCAGGAGCATGCGTTTGATTGTTGCGCAGCGCCAGCAATCCACGAATAAATCCCGAAAGCACCAATGCATAAATGGCGCTGCAAACGATCAGCAGCAGGACAAATATCATGGCGATGTTCATGGATTCATCGGATGGGATTTAGATAAATGCGGGATTCTCAAAGTGCCGATAAACGGTAATCCAATCAAACTTGGAATAAAAACGTTCAACGTGAAGAGGAGCAGGGAAGAGGCCACGGCCACGGACGGCATAACGCCCAATCCGCCTAAGCAGAAAACCGCCGCCCATTCTCCCACACCCAGACTGCCGACGGAGATCGGAATTGCACCCTTAAGAAAAAACGTCAATAAAGCGGCCAGCATTCCCGAAAAAACCGGAATGTCAGCGCCTGCCGCGCGAATAAATAAGACGAACTGAAATAGCGAAGTAAACATAGATGCCGCGCTAAGACTCAGGAGTATGGACCCGCGCCGCGGGCCTGTATTCTCAATCACATTGACGGCTTGCTCCAATTTCTCGCGGTAAGGAAGCCATCGCACAACGGCGTGCAGCGGCCTCAACATCATTCGTGGAAACAAACCGAGGAGAATCAGAAAAAGTCCTGTGGCGGCAAACGCGATTTGAAGAAAGACATTTGCAATCGGCAGCGGAGGAATCCAGCCGAGCAGCGGCAGCATCACAAGGGATAATAATCCCATTGCGTTTATAATAATGGCTGTGTAGCCTCGCTCTACGGCAGACAGGCCAAAGGCCTTGGGCAAGGAACAATTGTGCAGAGCCAGCGCCCGTCCAATTTGGCCGATTCGCCCCGGCGTAATTAGGCCGAGCGTGAATCCCACCCAATACCCGCGCCTAATGTCCGCCCGCGATATGTTTTCGCCCGCTTCTCTGGCAAGCAAATCCCATTTCAGATACTGCAGGTATTGAGTCGGCAGCCACATCAGGCAGGTCGCCGCCAGCAGGCCGCCGTCAAGCGTTTTGACTACATCCCAAACCGTATACCAATTGACTTGCCGGAACAAGAGCACAAGCAGCCCGGCAGTCAGAAGTATCCGGAAAGCAAATTTCATCCATCGCTTTACAGTGGATGAGCTTTTTATTTCCGGATCGGTTTCGTTTACTTGTCTTCTTGTCTCTTGGTCCGAAATGTTTTCCCCATATCTACACATTATGTTTTTTGTGCATGCGATCGCGCCAGGAAAATCCCGGGGCTATGGTCAACAATGGACGAAGGGCAAGATAGAAAGGAAGGCAGATTTCACTGAAGAAAAAACCCGCTGCGGGAGTATGAATCCCCAGTTTTTTCGTAAAACGAAAAAGACCGACGCCATCTATGACAGTCCGCAGGATGAAGGCCGCGATGACCGCCGCGAGTATAATCTTTGAAAATATCGCCAAAACCAAACAAAAAAGGAAAAATCCCGCAGAGAAAATGGTCAGGAGAAACATCAGACGCCAATGGACTGGATATAATCCGGCCGTACTCTGATGTCGAATCGTGGCTTGAACATGCTGTCGTGCGGTGGGCAGACGTAAATCCTCGACTACCGTGTGACTGCCTGCCGCGAATTGTACGTCCCAGCCGCATCGGGCGATTGCCTGAATCATCAGATCATCATCACCCGAAGCAATTTCCAAGTATTTCATTCCGCCTGCTTGATCGTATGCGGCACGCCGATAGGATAGATTTCCGCCATTCACGGACGCAGGAGACCCCCAGCCTATTGAGGACGCGGATGTGTAGTGAATCAAGAGTCGTTCAAACCGGTACAGCAAGGCTCGAATTCCGGATCTGGGCTTTGGCAGTACGGCCCCGGCTACGGCTCCGGTCCGATCAGTGTATTGATTGATAATGCTATTGATCCAGGAACAAGGAACGCGGCAATCGGCGTCCGTGAAGAGTAAAATGGAACTTGTCGCTTGCTGAATCGCGTATTTGATCGCGTTTTTCTTGGGACCTACATCGGGTGGACAGTCGGGAGCCGCTAATATGTGCAGACATCCAGGTTTTCCGGCAGCGATTTCTGTCGCGATATCACGTGTTCTATCGGTCGAGTGATCATCTACAAGGTAGATTTCAAATAGACCGGCCGGATAATCTTGTGCCAAAAGGGCTTCCAGACATGTCCGTATGCAATATTCTTCATTGCGGGCCGCTACAATCACGGCAACACTCGGATAGTCAGAACGAGTCGGTTTCGCAATCCGACTAGCCCAAAGAAAAATACCGCCTGCCCAGATCAGAGCCGTGATGCCCGTTAGAACTAATAGACTGGCAGTTAGCAACAATGACAGACCATCAAATATATGGAAATTATACACGGATTCTGCCAGCATGGGTCTGGTAAATATAGCCATAACAGGAAGAAAATGCAAGCGGATTTTAAGGAATATCATGACAGTGCGTTGTGAATTTATCGGGATTTATCCATTGAACTTCAACCTTTTTTTACATGGAAAACTGCCGTAGAGTTGCTATTTTGTGTATATTTTAGTAGCTTTAAAAGCTATAATAGTGATACATTTGGTTCTACTGTTTTACAAAACCCCGTTTTTGATGCTGAACGATCCCTATCGTTGAATATTTCATGGATCCAAAACAGGAAATTGAGCGATTACGCGCTCAAATCGCTCACCATGATTACCTGTACTATGTACTGGCTAAACCGGAAATATCCGACCAAGAATACGATCATTTGTTCAAAAGACTGCTGGAACTGGAGTCCAAGCGGCCAGACTTGGTCACTCCGGAAAGTCCTACGCAGCGGATTGGCGATGCCCTAACCGACGGATTTCGTCCTGTCAAACACCCGTTTCCTCTTGTTTCACTGGACAACTCATACGACGAGACGGATTTGCAGGCGTTTCATCAGCGAGTGATGGATGGATTAGAGGGGCGTCAGACGGAATATATTTGCGAATTGAAATTCGATGGCGTGGCCGTACTGCTGAAGTATGAAGACGGCTGTCTGGTTCAGGGGGCGACCCGCGGGGATGGATCACAGGGAGATGACATCACCGCCAATCTGCGTACGATTCGTTCGCTTCCTTTGCGTATTTTTCCGCGTGAGCACGTTAAAGCGGAAAAGGTTTTTTTCGTGCGCGGCGAAGTCTACATGAACAAGTCTGATTTCGCGGCGTTCAACCATGAGCGCGAAGCTGCAGGGGAGAAAACGTTTGCCAATCCGCGAAATTTATCGGCTGGATCGCTTAAAATATTGGATCCGAAGATTGTCGCTGATCGCCCGCTGCAGGCGGTGTTTTACGGATATGAACATGTCAGTAGATCCTATCCGGACTCGCAAGCGGAAGCGCTTGAACTTCTGCAGAAACTCGGTTTCCCGACCAGTCCACACTGGACACAAGCAAAAAGTCCAGACGAGATTATCAATTTCTGGCGGCTCTGGCAGGAAAAACGGGATCAATTGCCGTTTGAGATAGACGGGGTTGTGGTCAAAGTTAATCAGTTTGCCGATCAGCGCAGGCTTGGTATGACCGCGCGCGCGCCGCGCTGGGCAATGGCCTATAAGTTCTCGGCACGAAGAGCGGCAACGAAGCTGGAACGCATCCTTCTTCAGATTGGCCGTTCGGGTGTAATCACTCCGGTTGCGGATCTGGAACCGGTAGCTTTGGGGGGTGTCACAATACGTCGCGCCACGCTGCATAACTTCGACGAGATCGAGCGACTGGATCTCCGTGAAGGCGATACCGTGTTTCTGGAACGGGGCGGTGACGTGATTCCGAAGGTGGTTGAAGTTGACATCTCACTGCGACCGGCTCATGCCAAAAAATTTCGTTTACCTACGATGTGTCCTTCCTGCGGCGCGGCATTGGAGCGGGAAGAGGGCGAAGTAGCCTTTCGATGCACTAATCCGCGCGATCCGGAAGTCATCAAACGGCAAATTGAGCATTTCGCGTCTCGCGGAGCCATGGACATCGAAGGTTTGGGGAGCGAAACCGTAGATCTTCTGGTGGACAAGAAACTCATCAAAGATGCGGGCGATCTTTTTAATCTCCGACTTGAGCAGCTCACTAAGCTGGAGCGTTTCGCGGAGAAATCCGCGCAGGGTTTGTTAGACGGCATCGAGCGAGCGAAAAAACGTCCATTGGATCGCGTTGTATTTGCCTTGGGGATACGTTTTGTTGGAGAGGGCACTGCCCGGAATCTCGCGGCGCGTATGGGGTCCATGCAAAATTTGGCGCAGGCGGATGTTGCCGCCCTTCAGGACGTTCCGGAAGTTGGGCCGCGGGTTGCTCAGGCGATTGTGGATTTTTTCCGCTCCGCGCCGGCTCAAGAACTTTTGCAGAAATTGACGTCTGCCGGAGTCACTCTCCATGCGGAAAAGACGGTAAAGCACAACATTCATCTGGCCGGAAAAACCTTCGTCATAACCGGTTCGCTGGCCACAATGTCGCGGGATCAGGCCGAACAATTGATTCTTGCGAATGGCGGCAAAGCGACCGGCACCGTATCCAAGAAAACGGATTTTATTGTGGTGGGGCAGAATCCCGGCTCGAAATACGACAAGGCCAGAACGTTGAACGTCCCAATACTCACGGAAGAGGAATTTCTCACTTTGATCGAGAAGAAATAAAACGGAATTTCTTATCACATAACGAAAGAAAAACAGAACACTTCTCTATGGCAACAACGGCAGACATTCGCAAGGGTCTTACCATTCAAATGGAAGGCCAGATTTTCGTGGTCGCTGATTTCCAGCACGTAAAACCGGGCAAGGGCGGCGCTTTTGTGCGGATCACGCTGAAAAACGTCAAGACCGCGCGGGTTATTGAGCGCACTTTAAATTCCGGCGCTTCCATTGACATCGTGCGTGTTGATGTGCGTGACATGCAGTTCCTCTATCAGGAAGGGGATATGTATCATTTTATGGACCAGGAATCGTATGAACAGATCCCTTTAGGTAAGGAACTTATCGGCGACGGAACCAAGTGGATGAAGGAAGGCATTGTCTGCCGAGTTAGTTTTATCGGTGAGCAGCCGCTGAGCATGGAAGTGCCAAATTTTCTCGAACTGGAAATCACACAAACGGCGCCGGGTGTTAAAGGCGATACCGTGTCCGGTTCCGGCAAACCTGCGACGCTGGAAACCGGCGCTGTCGTGCAGGTGCCTTTCTTTGTGGACCAAGGCGACATTATTCGCGTAGATACGCGGACTTCCGCATATCTGGATCGTGTCAAACGGGCTTGAGTTGAATTGGGAGCATGATGGCCGTGGACGAGCACCGCATGATACTGGCCGTCTTTTCAGCGATCTGTGGATGCATCGTGCTCGCTTTAGCGGTTTGGCATGCCATCAACAGCCGCCGTTTGCACGGGAAATGGCATCGGGGTTGGGCTTTATGGGCTTATGGTGGATTATTTTGTCTTGCTTCGTTCATTCTTTGGGAACGGGATCATTCGGTTCAAATTGCGCCATCGGTTCCGCAACCAAAGGCGATTTCCGTTTTGCCGAATACCCCGTCTGAAACCGCCGGCAAATCAGATTCTGCGATCAAGCGGACGGCGCCAAATGCGCCGAAAACTGAAGCAACACCGGATGTCTTTCAGGAATCCCCTTTAACGGGTGATAGCTCTTTCTTTATAGACGAAAAAATAGTCCTGCGTCAGCGCGATTTGCGGCCTCCTACGAATAGGCGGTCGTTGAGCCCCTATTCACCATTGCCGACAACCGGATTTCAAAACCGGCCTATCGAAGAAGTTGTATACGTTGCAGTATCACATACGTTCGACGCGATCGAAAACTGGTTTTTTCGTTATGGGGCTGCAAATACCGCATCGTATGATGTAGATCGGCGCCGAATGGCGAACGATTGGGACAGCGGCATCGCGCATTTACCACCGGTTTTTTTCACACCCAACACGGCAGAATTGACGGCCGAAAGTGCTTCCGCATTGCGGCACATTGCCGGGCTTTTCAGATCTCATGCCGAAGCGTCCGTTATCGAAATTCAGGCTCGAACGGAGAGCAAGGGACCGGAACCCTACAATTACATTCTCACGCAGGCTCGTGCCGAAGTTGTGCGTGATTTTCTGTTGAAAGAAGGAATCAACACCGACCGCCTTGTCGCGCGAGCGATGGGTTCGGGCGGTGCAGACTCTACTGCGCAGCGATCACATATTCGGTTTGTGGTCCAGCCGTAGCGAAGGAGAAAACTATGGCAACAACACGGCCCAAAGTTGACAAAAGTCGTTTCGATCTTCACGAGATCAAAAAGCTGATCGAGCTGATCGAACGCAGTCCGATTACTGAATTTGAGCTCGTCGAAAAGGACCTACGGGTTCGCATCAGCAAGAATGGAAGTGCGCCGGTTCATGGACGCGAACCGTCCGTGGTTCCCGCCATGGTTGCGCCCATTGCGGCGCCTCTCCCGGCTGCGGCTGCCGCGCCCGTTGAAACGGCGCCCCCGGCGGAACCCAAGCGTCAACTCTATGAGTTGAAATCGCCGATGGTGGGAACGTTCTATCGTGCCCCGTCCCCCGATGCCGATCCGTATGTACGCGTAGGCGACGTCGTCGAACCGGGTAAAGTTTTATGCATTGTGGAAGCCATGAAGCTGATGAACGAGCTTGAAAGCGAAGTTCGCGGACGCATCGTCGAGATTCTGATTGATAATGCTCAACCTGTAGAGTTTGGTCAGATACTTTTCCGGATTGATACCACGGCATCCTGATGTTCGAAAAAGTTTTAATAGCTAATCGAGGCGAAATCGCCCTCCGCATCATTCGCGCCTGTCGCGAACTCGGTTTGAAATCCGTAGCGGTATTTTCGACCGCGGATAGAGATTCGCTGCATGTGAAGTTTGCCGACGAATCCGTGTGCATCGGTCCGCCGCCCTCTTCCGAGAGTTATCTTCAGGCGAAAGCTCTGATCTCCGCCGCCGAAGTCACGAACGCCGATGCCATTCATCCGGGTTACGGTTTTTTGGCGGAGAACGCGGATTTTGCTCAGATCTGCATAGATCACGAGCTGATCTGGATCGGACCTGCTCCGTCCGTTATCCAGAAAATGGGTAATAAATCCGAAGCCAAACGAACGATGCAAGCCGCCGGGTGTCCCGTTATCCCGGGTAGCGATGGTCCGGTGGGAAGCGCCTCTGAAGCGCGCAAACTGGCTGAAGAATTCGGTCTCCCCGTTATGATTAAGGCGGTTGCCGGGGGAGGCGGCAGGGGAATGCGGCTGATTACCAATATCGCGAATTTAGAAGCCGCCTATGAAATGGCGCATGCGGAAGCCGAAGCTGCCTTCAACAACGGCGATCTGTATCTCGAAAAGGCGATTATCGAACCACGGCATGTGGAAATCCAAATTTTAGCCGATGGAAAAGGCGGGTGCATCCATCTTGGCGAACGCGATTGTTCGATTCAAAGGCGGCATCAAAAACTAATTGAAGAGTCCCCGTCGCCTGTCGTGACGAAGGAACTGCGCGAACGAATGGGACACGTCGCTGCTGCCAGCGCCGCGGCGGTCGGATATGCTTCCGCCGGTACGATGGAATTTCTGGTGGATGCCGATTATAATTTTTATTTCATGGAAATGAATACGCGTGTTCAGGTGGAGCATCCGGTGACGGAGATGGTCACCGGATTCGATATTGTCAAAGAACAGCTTCGCATCGCGATGGGAGAAGCGCTTTCGACGCAGAAATCGGTTCATTTTGAAGGACATGCGATAGAATGCCGAATCAACGCGGAAGATCCCAAGCGAAGCTTTATGCCGTGCCCGGGTACTATCACAGCTCTGAATATTCCCGGCGGCCCCGGGATCCGCGTAGACACTCACGTCTATCAAGGGTATACGATACCGCCTTTTTATGACAGTTTGCTTGCCAAACTGATCGCCTTCGGCCGTGACCGTGCCGAAGCTTTGGCCCGGATGCGGCGCGCGCTCGAAGAATTTGTCGTGGAAGGCGTACACACCACGATTCCTTTCCATTTAAAAGTGATTGAAAGAAAGGAATTCATTACTGGAAACGGTGTGCACACAAAATGGATCGAAGATTTGATGGAGCGTGAAACTCTCATCCCCTGAAGCAGTGGACTCCATGAGCCGTCCTACGCTGACCGTTTTTTTATTTCTATGCGCGCTGTGCCTGATGGGATGTCATCAGGATAAATCGCTGGGGCCGCAGCCGGCCTTCCCGGAGGGTGGAACCCGGCTGTATTTCGCGGAATGTGAACCGTTGGTTGACTATCCGGTACTCCAGGAGAGTGTTACACTGTCAGCGGATCCCGAAGATGCTTGCGGTCAGCATATCGAGTTCAATGCGTACTCGGCCTTTTCGTGGCGAAGCAATTTTTTTGCCTCCGCCTCGGGAACAATTCGCGAAGGCTGCCATTTGGTTTTTGTGCGCTCGGTGGCAGAAGCTGCCAATGCCGGCGCCGTTGCCGTTCAATTTCACGGTCTCGCGGTGAATTTCTATCGCGAAATCGTCTTACCTGCCGGCGAAACGGTATTTGCGATTGATGAAATTGAATCTGCCGCGGTGCCGGATGCACCCGATTCGGCGCGTTATATCAGCATATATATCCGGAGCATTTCCGATACTTTTCGTCTGAAATCCTCTTTTCCGGACGGGTCTTTCGTCTACTCGGAAGCCAACCGGAATGGTCTATGTGAATTCACTATTTCGCTCGGCTTGTCGCAGGGCATAGGTTCTCCCAACGGCGGTGTAAATTTTTATTATGAGCATGCGGCATCCGCTGTTCATGCTTACTTCCTTCGCGATTTCACCGGCGGGGCGTGGGTAGAGAATACGTTCATGCACTTCGGTCCTCGCTATGGCGCCTGTTATCTTGTCGGCGAGGCGGCTGAGTGCCGAGACACGGCGGTATTTTGGTCGCCTGCACCGGAGCAGCATTATCGTACAGCGGTATTAGCCACTCTCAACGGCTGGCCTTCCTTGTTGTCCGATGGACAGCACGTTTGGCTGTATGGCACGTCCTGGCTTCAGCAGGAAACGGGTCCCCGGCGTGAGGTCAGAATCACTAATCGCGATGACGTCCTTTTGGTCGCTCACGCCATTTGGGATTCCGTGGGCAGTGTTCGTTTGGCTTATGATCGCCTCAATCAGTTGATATGGATTGTTGAACGCATGGCGGACCGGATGGATACGGCATGGGGGTATACGCCTGAAGGAAGATTGGATTCCACGATTATCAGCGAGAGTATTCCGTTCGGCAATATCCGGCAGGGCCAATGGGTTGTGGATTACGAACACGATGCGTACGTTCGTACAATTTCCGCTGAACCGTTGAACGGCGGCTCATCCGTAGTCATGGGGGAATATCCGACGGATCTATCCAACAGTTTTGCGGGTGAGGCGGGATATGCCTACCCGGGCATTGGCAATATGGATTCCTGGTCCATAAACCTATTTGACGCGAACGCTCACTGGATCGCCCGTTATCCGTTGACCGGCGGCGGTTCCGAAAGTGTTCACAATGTCAGAATCCTTCTGGCGGATGAAGTGATCGTCTATGTTCTTTGTACGTTCGATGCGAACAACTTAACCTTTGGTTCGTACGTGCGTTCACTTCGATCCGACTGATCGCGCTGACGACAGACCTCCTTCTGAATTCGCTGCACACGCGATGGAAATCGTGTGCCATAGTATCATTTACGTTTTACGAGGATTCGATGAACATTCCACAGAATCTCCTTTACACGAAAGACCACGAATGGGTTCGTATTGACGGCGACGTGGTCGTTGTCGGCATCACGGATTTCGCCCAAGGCGAACTTGGCGACGTGGTTTTCGTTCAACTGCCGGAAGTCGGCGCGAAAATCCCGCAAGGCCAGACACTGGGCACTATTGAAGCCGTTAAAGCCGTTGCGGATATCTATTCGCCGTTGTCGGGCGAGATTATGGCTGTCAATGCAGATTTGAATGACAAACCGGAGTTGATGAACAAAGATTGCTACGGTGCCGGATGGGTTGCAAAAATTAAGGCATCCAATTTAGCGGCGGAAAAGTCTTCACTATTGGATCCCGCCGCCTACACGAATCTGACATCTGCTTAACCACGCGAAATCGTCACAATTTACCACTACACCTATGCGTTACGTTCCTCTGACCCCCGATGATCGCGAGGCAATGCTGCGTGATATCGGGGTTTCTTCTCTCGATGATCTGCTGACACAGATTCCCGACTCGTTGAAGTTGAAACGCCCATTGGATTTTCCTGACGCGCTGTCGGAATCCGAGGTTGTCGGCATGATGACGAGCATGGCTCGCAAAAACCTGAATGCGGGCGATTTGGTGAGCTTCCTCGGTGCGGGCTGCTATGATCACTTTATTCCCGCCGCGATTGACGCTTTGGCAAGCCGCAGCGAGTACATCACGGCTTATACGCCTTATCAGCCCGAAGTGTCGCAAGGCACGCTGCAGGTCATATACGAATTTCAGTCCATGCTCTGCGAATTATTCGGCATGGACGCCGCCAACGCCAGTGTCTATGACGGCGGCACGGCGCTGGCCGAAGCGGTGCTTCTTGCCTGCGGTAATTCCCGCAAGACCCGCGTTCTCTGGCCGCAGAGTGTGCACCCGCATTATCGCAAAGTGGTGCAGACGATTGCCAAGCCGTCGGGTTTGCAATTCGATTTTCTGCATATGCAGGAGGGAAGAGTTGTTCCCGAAAAATTGAAAGCGGCTTTGTCCGTTGAAGTTGCGGCGGTCGTTCTCCAATATCCGAACTTTTTCGGTGTTATCGAAAACATCGAACCGCTCATACAGATCATCCATGAAGCAGGTGCGCTCGCCATTGTGGTTGCGGATCCTTTAGCCATGGGTGTGCTGGAAGCTCCGGGACGTTTCGGTGCGGATATTGTCATTGGGGAAGGACAGGCTCTCGGAAACGCACAATCCTACGGTGGACCGTATCTTGGTTTGTTTACCGTAAAAGACAAACTGGTCAGGCGCATGCCGGGTCGAATCGTTGGGGTCACGAAGGATGTAGACGGTCGCCGGGCCTACGTATTGACGTTGCAGACGCGCGAGCAGCACATTCGTCGCGACAAAGCCACGTCCAACATTTGCACGAACGAGGGACTCTGCGCTGCCCGGGCAACGTTCTTCATGTCGCTGATTGGTCCTAAAGGATTGCGCGGAATCGGCGAAGCGTGCATGGGCGCTGCACAATACATGTCCCAAAGGCTGCAAAAGACAAAGGGCGTGACATTGCCTTTTTCCGGTCCATATTTCAAGGAATTGGTTGTTTCGATTCAAGGAGATATTCCCCGCTTTCTCGAATTCATGGCTAAGCGCGGAATTCTGGCCGGCATTCCGCTGTCGCGCTTCGATCTGGGTATGGATAATGCTTTGCTCGTTGCCGTGACGGAGCGACGCACAAAAGCGCAAATGGATGGCTATGTGGATGCCGTGCGCGATTTCTTGGAAGGGAAGGCAAAATGACGAAGAAAATATCCGTTCAAGCTCTGCAGAGTGAAACGCCGCTCGTCTTTGAACTCAGTCGTGCCGGCCGTACGGGATATGATTTGCCGAAGTATCCGCCGGAACTCCAGCCGACCGCGGCATTGGGCAATTTGGCACGCAAAAAGGCCCCGCGTCTTCCGGAAATGTCCGAAAATCAGGTCGTGCGGCATTACACCAATCTTTCCGTGCGGAACCATCACATTGATAAGGATTTTTATCCATTGGGCTCATGCACGATGAAGTATAATCCCAAAGTCAATGAACAGATGGCGTCGCTTCCCGGGTTTTCGGCCTTGCATCCGCTTCAACCGGCTGTGACATGTCAGGGTGCGCTGGAGGTTGTTTATTTGCTTTCACGCGCATTGGCGGAGATCTCGGGCTTGCCTGCCGTAACCCTTCAGCCATGCGCCGGAGCACAAGGCGAATTGACCGCTCTGCTTATGTTCAGGGCTTACCACATTAAGCATCACGGTAAACCGCGCCGCCGTGTCATCATTCCGGACAGCGCCCACGGAACAAATCCCGCGTCCATCGTCATCGCAGGCTATGAAGTGCAGGAACTACCGAGTGGTTCCGACGGTCTCGTGGATCTCAATGCGCTGAAGAATGTTCTGGACGATGATGTTGCCGCATTGATGATTACGAATCCGAATACAGTCGGCCTTTTTGAATCGCGAATTGCGGAAATTACCAAGATGGTTCACGGCGTGGGCGGATTGGTCTATATGGACGGCGCCAATCTCAATGCGCTGCTTGGCATCGCGCGACCGGGTGACATGGGTTTCGATGCATGTCATATCAATCTTCATAAGACATTCTCGACGCCTCACGGCGGCGGCGGTCCGGGTAGCGGACCGGTGGCGGCTACTTCGGCCCTGGAACCTTTCCTGCCGACTCCTGTGGTGCGTGAGAACGACGGAACTTACTCGTGGGACTGGAACCGGCCTGACTCCATTGGTCATGTTCACGCGTTTTTCGGCAACTTCGCCATGCAGGTGAGGGCGTTGACGTACATCTTGTCCATGGGACGGGATGGCTTGCGGCAAACCAGCGAAGCGGCGATCCTGAATGCGAACTACCTTCGGGTCAAGTTGGAAGGCGCCTATGAAGTGCCCTACAATACGCCCTGTATGCATGAAGTTGTTCTCTCCGGTGATCGTCAAAAAGCCCGCGGCGCACGCACGGCCGATATTGCGAAAAGACTGCTCGATTACGGCTTCCATCCGCCGACGGTCTATTTCCCATTGATTGTTCATGAAGCGCTGATGATCGAACCGACGGAATCGGAAACAAAGGAAACGCTGGACGAATTTATTGACGTCATGCTGAAGATTGACGGAGAAATCACGGCGAATCCGCAGCTTCTTCATGACGCTCCGCATACGACCCCGGTTCGACGCTTGGATGAAGCGGCCGCCGCGCGTTCGCTGGATATACGTTATTTTAAAGATCGTTGATTGACCATGAAAGCCGGATCCTCGCGACCGCGGACAAAAGTGCCACAAGACGCGAACTGGCTCCAACAACTCGATCTTTCTCGTTTCGTTTCCATTGATCTTGAGACGACGGGGTTGGATCCGTCTGTTCATGAGATCATCGAAATCGGCGCTGTGCGCTTTGTGGACGGTTTGCCTGCGGATGAATTTCAGACGCTGATCCGTCCGCGCTATCCGCTGGATCCGTTTATCACGGAACTCACGGGTATTACGGATGCCGATCTCGAACACGCGCCGCCGTTTGATGAAGTGGCTGCTCCGTTGCTGGAATATATCGGCAAGGATGTGCTGGTCGGTCAGAATCTTGAATTCGATCTCGGTTTTTTACGCTCCGCGGGTGAAAAAAAACTTGGTAAATGTCGAGACAATCCTTTTCTTTTCGTTAATCGCCGCGCGGTAGATACGGTTTGGCTGGCCCGCATTTTCTGGGCTGAACTCTCCGGTTTTTCTCTGAAAGCTCTGGCGGAAGCGTTTGAGGTGACTCCGGTTCGGGCGCATCGCGCAAAGGAAGACGCATACACTGCCGGCAGCGTTCTTGTGGAAATGCTTCGCCGTCTGCCGACGCGAGTATGGAGCGAACTGGCTGAACATTTAGACCGGCTCATTGAAGGAACAAATCAACGGAGCCGGTTCTTTTTCCGGCGGTTATGCGAAGCGGCTGAAAACATTCCCAAGCCCCGTGCGACGCCCGCTCTGCATCAACAAAATGATTTCGAATACGAAACGGATTCATCGGATCTGAGGATACTGCTCGGGAAAGACGGACTCTTCGAAGAGCGTTTGGCTTTCTTTCGCGAACGTCCAGCGCAAATAGCTCTCGCTAAAAGCGTTGACTCGTCTTTCAACGAACATCGAATTCTCCTCGCGGAAGCCCCAACGGGTGTCGGCAAATCTCTGGCCTATTTGGTTCCGTCCTTGAATTGGATTCGCGCGGACACGGAGGGTGAGCGCCAGGTGGTTGTCTCTTCGCATACGAAAGTGCTCCAAGAACAGCTCTTGCGAAAGGATATCGGTGAAATCCGACGCGCTTTAGGCGGAAATTTTCGCGCCGCAGTCCTGAAGGGCCGGAATAACTATCTGTGTAAAAGAAGACTGCACATTCTGCTGCGTGATGCCGATACACGTCTAAGTGAAGCGGATCGCATGCAGATTATGCCGCTTTTACGGTGGTCGGACATGACCGCAACCGGCGATATTTCGGAAATTGGCGGATTCAATCCCCGCTTTCAATCGTTTCTCTGGTCATTAGTCTGTTCGGATTCGCTGGCATGCGCAGGCTCTGCTTGCAGCGCGGCAAAAGGAGATTTTTATCGCTCCGCGCAGGATCGCGCGGCAAAAGCACAGATTGTATTCGTCAATCACGCGCTGCTGATGGTGGATTTTCTGCGCCTTATGTCGGGTGGGCAGAAGCGCTTGATCCTGGATGAGGCACATCAGATTGAACGCGCCATGGTGAATGCGGCGACCACCGATATTTCGACTTTAGTAATGCGCGGAGTCCTGACCCGGCTTGTGGATGAAAAAGCGGATCGGGGACTGCTGTATAATGTGAGCGATCGGACAGATTCCGAAATGGTCGGAAGCCTGATTGTCAAGGTCCGGAGTCTTCACTTTTCTTCACGTCAGTCGCTATCCGGCCTTGGAGAGCATCTGGTTGGGAGGCTGCGTGCAGCGGAACGCACCTCGCGGGCTCGTTTTCGATTCGGCGACGGAATGCATCTCTTAATTCGCGACCATCTGGCCGATCTGCTGATTGAATGGCTGGAGTTTTCCGAACGTCTAAACGAACTGGTTCGGGAACTGGCCAATTTACGCGGTGAAGACAGAATTTCTCCGGAAACGATGGTCGAATTCCGAAGCGTCTCCGATAACGTGCTGGCAATCGGTTCCCGATTGTCGCGTGTCATTGAAGAAGAAGCGGATAATGAAGTGACGTGGGTGGAATACGGAAAGGGAACGCATGGCGGATGGTGCTCGATCCACACGACTCCGGTTTCGGTCGGACAAATCATGAAGAAAGTCTTCTGGCCGCAGCTGGAGAGCGCGGTTCTGACGTCCGCGACATTGACGGTCAATAACCGTTTTGCCGTGACGCGCGAGTGTCTCGGTCTTGATGATGAGGATTCCGGCGGCCGCATTTGCGAAATTTCTCTGGATGGACCATTCAATCTTCAAACGCAAATGCGTACGTTCGTTCCGACTTTTCTGCCTGAACCGCGGCAGGACGAAGCGCTCCACGCGGAAGCCGTTTCCTCCCTAACCGCGCGGATTGTCGAAGAATTCTCGCGCGGAACGTTGGTGTTATGCACCTCGAATGAAATGCTGGAAAGGATCACCGCGGCGTTGACGCCCGTTGTCCGCAAGGTCGGACGACGGTTGTTGAGTCAGTGGTCCAGCGGTTCATTGCCGGAGCTTGTCGCCCAATTCCGCCGCTCCCAAAACGCCATTCTTGTGGGTGCTGCGAGTTTATGGGAAGGAATTGACGTAGTCGGAGACGCGCTGCAAATACTAATTGTCACTCGCATTCCATTTGATGTGCCCAGCGATCCGTGGTTTTCCGCTCGTTGTGAAGCTCTACAGGCGGCGGGACGCGATCCGTTCATGGACTACACAGTGCCGATGGCTGCGCTGCGCTTGAAGCAGGGAATAGGACGTCTCATTCGCCATACGGATGATCGCGGCATAGCCGTTTTAATGGATCCGCGCATTTTTACGTCCGGATACGGAGGATTGATCCGCAGTAGTCTGCCTTCAACACCGCGCCGCATGCGTAAAGAAACGGACTTGTTCACCGAAATGAATAGTTTTTGGGAAGGGCAATCAACATGCTGAATGGACTCGATCATATTGGAATTGCCGTCGCTGATTTGGAGCAGGCAGTACCCCTTTGGTTGAAGATAACGGGCGGAAAGCTTGTCCACCGCGAAATCGTCGCTTCGCAAAAGGTTGAAGTGGCGGTTATCGAAATCGGCTCCCTTCACGTAGAGTTGCTGCGCGGTGTGTCGGACGATTCGCCGATCGCCAAATTTATTGCAGCTCGCGGTGCCGGAATTCACCATATCGCTTTACGCAGCACAGCCGCCCAGGAAGAACTGGATCGTTTGAAGCAAACCGGTGTTCGCCTGATTGATGAGACGGTGCGCACCGGTGCCGAAGATTCCCGCGTCGGATTTATCCATCCGAAATCGGTGGAGGGTGTTCTACTCGAAGTCGTAGAACCGGGACACAAATAAGGTTCGTTTCTATGTTAGGCCTGGAAGATAAGCTTCAGGCTTTACCGAAAAGCCCCGGCGTTTACCTGTTTAAAGATGACCAAGGTAAAGTCATCTATATCGGTAAAGCGCTCGTTCTGCGCAACCGGGTACGCCAGTATTTTCAGCAAGGGCATGACGGTCGGTATCAGTATGATCTTCTCGTAAGCCGCATCGCGGACGTGGAAGTCATCACGACGGACACGGAACTCGAAGCGCTGATTCTTGAAAACACGCTGATTCGCGAACGGAAACCTCGCTACAATATTGATCTTCGGGACGACAAATCTTTTCCGTTTCTGCGCATTACCAATGAACCCTTTCCGCGCGTCTTTCTGACTCGTCATCCCGTGCAGGACGGATCGCGATACTTCGGACCTTATGGGGATCTCTTCCTGCTCAAAGGACTGCTCCACGTTTTACGCGGAATGCTGCGAATCCGCACCTGCAATTTAGCTCTTGCCGAAGAAGCCATTGCGAAAAAGAAATTTAAGTCCTGCCTTCAATATCATATCGGACGGTGCGACGCGCCGTGCATTGGCCATGAAACCAAGGAGCGATATGGAGAGCGAATTCGCGACTTCATTGATGTGGTTCTCGGCAGGGGCGGCGATGTCATACAGCGTCTGCGGCAGGAAATGGATCATCTTGCCGAAGAGATGCGCTTTGAACAAGCAGCCCAACTTCGCGATTGGCTTTCCGCACTCGATAATCTTACGCAGCGGCAGAAGGTAATATCAGCCGAACCGGTTAATCGAGATGTGATTGGTTTGGCTGTCGAGGATGATATCGGCTGCTTGGTAGTGATGCAGGTGCGGGGCGGACGCCTTGTGGGACGTTTGGATTATCGCCTTAAGCAATTACGCGACAGGATGCCGGAAGAAATCCTTGAAGACGCGCTTCAGCGATATTTTTCCGAGCCGGTATCGCTTCCGGATGAACTGTTTCTTCCTTATTCCGTCAATCAGTCCGAACTTTTCTCGCACTGGCTGTCTGCAAGTGCGGGGCATCGGATAGCGATTCGCATTCCGGCGCGCGGTGAAAAAGCCCATCTGGTGGAAATGGCCCGCCGTAATGCCGAACTCCTTCTTGCGGAGTACTTGCGTGCACGAGAGAAAAAAGAGCGAATTCCGCATGCGCTCCATGAATTGCAGCGACATTTACACTTGGAAGCGCCTCCCCGGCAAATCATCGCCTTCGATATTTCTACATTGATGGGAACGGACAAAGTGGCCTCCATGGTTGCTTTTGAAAACGGCCGTCCGGCAAGATCGCAATATCGCCGCTTTAAAATCAAGTCGGTGGAAGGAA
>RPQS01000067.1 GCA_003818605.1 Candidatus Zhuqueibacterota bacterium
ACTCTTGCCGGTTTTAACTATGATATCTATGTTGTAAAGACGGACAGCAGCGGAGACACGCTTTGGACACGCACTTACGGCGGGAGCGGGTGGGACGAGGCCTCTTCGGTTCTACAGGCAGCCGATGGAGGTTATGTCGTGGCAGGCCAAACAACTTCATACGGCTCAGGCGACTATAATGCCTATAGCATTAAAATAGCACCGGATCCTCAGGCCGCTGAACGCTGCCCATCGGTTCAGCCCGTCTTGTTCCGACTCGCGAATTTCCCGAATCCGTTCAACGCAACCACCACGATTGTCTACGATCTGGCGAGGACCGGATTCATCACTCTGCGTGTGTTTGATCTGCAAGGGAGGGAGGTTGCGGTACTGAAGGACGGCTTTGTGGAAGCGGGGAGTCATCGTGTGATGTTCGACGGCAACGGTTTGGCTTCGGGAATCTACTTTATGCGTCTGGATGCGGGAGGCATTACGCAGACGAGGAAACTGATGCTGCTGCGCTGAAGGAACCGTGGAGATTACTTGCAGCGGCTTGTTGTCTCAGGGAAATCGGCTGTGGAGAGAATCATTTCCAAGCACGGAAAGGGGACAGCGATGAAAGCAGTCCGGCGGATAATGCCCTATATGATTGTGCTGTGCGCACTGGGGCTGATTGCAGCTCTTGATTATGCGGACGAGCCGCACGGAAATAGCGGATCATTGGATTTCACTTGTCCACCCAAATGGGCGGGGCGGCCGCTGACGGAAACGGAGCGCACTACGGTAAGGAGAGCCATTGACAGTATCGCCACGCCGCCGCCGAGCGCCATAACGTATTCCGACTCCTCCGGAAATGTGCGAACAATGTCCTGCGCGGACATCGCGGCGAATCTGCTGCGACAATTGAATCGAGGAGGCATTGAAGCGGAGACACTGAATACCGGAGATGCCGGTGAGACCTTCTACGGGGGAACACTGTCGGACGGACTACCGACCACGGAGGGCGACAAGCTGAATCTTGATGTCATGCTGATGGAGGGGGCAGCGGAAGATCCGTCTATTCTGCGTTATCTCGAGGTCATCTTGTTGCATGAGCACACTCATAAAACACAAACCATAACCGGAACAACAAGCAACGCGCGCGAGATTGAAGCCTTTGCGGCGGGACTTGCCTATATGGATTCGCTGGGATTCCCGGCGGACGACGGGATGCGGCAGGAATCCTTTGAAACGTGGCAGAAACGCAAACAAGGAACGCATCACCATGCCCGCATACCGCTGCTGCAAAGCGAGGGCGCGAGTTGCGCCTTCATCCACTTCGATACGACGGGAACAGGGCCGAGTTACCTGGCGACGTTCCATCTGGGGCAAATCCATTGGCAGCAGTGCAGTTTAGGATCATGGCGTCCGGCGGACATGATGCTGTTCAGCCGAAACACGCCGCTTCCCACCGGTCATTTTCTGGCGGTTGTTTGCGGCGGCGACGGCACGCAAGGCGTCGCTCGCATGACGGCTTACGATATATTTCAGGATCAAGTGGCGGGGACATTTGTATCGCACAGTTTTGGTCCGCCCTCTTTCCCTCCCATGTTTTTTTCTTCCATGACGCGCTGCCCGCAAACCGGGCTCTACTTTGTGCTCGATAGCCTGAACGGGCAGATTCGCGTGCTCTCGGACAACAATCAGGATATGGTGGGCGACGCCATTTTATCCGTTTATGCGGATGCCGGTTGGGACGGATTTGAAGATCTGGCGGGAATGCGCGGAGTGGATTTAGTCACGCATCTTTATGGCGGTCAGGTTCCGGTTGTAAATCACACGGAAGCTCACCTTCCTCATAACCTTGATCCGTTCGCTCTCTATTGGTGTTTGCCCGACATGAACGGCGACCGTGTTGCGAATCTCTGCGCGCCGATACATGGCTACGAGTTTCTGATATTTTCTCCGGTGATTCAAACACCGCTTCCGGTTGCGGGTGATCAGACGGTGCAGGTTTTCGCGACATGGAGCCACTCGATAAACGTCTGGCAGACGGATGCTTCGGGACAGACGCTCATCAACCTTTTAGGCTCGGTAACCATGCAACCCGCTGTGGATGCCGTGTGCGAATTGACGCGAGCGCTTGGCGAGGGCGAATACATTGTACCGGTGGATCAGAATAACGGCATGCGGCCGATGACTCCGGTTCGCGTGGGTGGCACTTCCGGCAGCGGAAACGGGGGTACAACGCTGCCCGATCAGCTTTCGCTTGCTCCGCCGTATCCGAATCCCTTCAATGCGTCAACCACGATTGTTTATGACCTTCCCAAAGCCGGGCGCGTTTCGCTGCGGGTGTTTGATCTTTTAGGACATGACATCGCCGTTCTGACAGACGGTTTTACCGAAGCCGGGAGTCATCGAGTGAAGTTTGACGGCAGCGGATTGGCGTCGGGGATCTATTTCACACGACTGGATGCCGGAGATTTTTCGCAGACGAAGAAGCTGATGCTGCTGAAGTGATCTGAGTGCAAGGCAAGGACACCATATTAATTTACGGAGAAGACCATGAAAAAGTGTGCGGCCTTTGTTTGGTCAATGCTCATTCTATCCACGGCAGCTTTTACCCAACCGAATCCCATCACGCTCTGGGCCCACACTTATGGGGGGAACAGTGACGATTACGCTTTCTCCGCTCAACAGACTGCCGATGGAGGCTATATTTTAGCGGGGAAAACGCTTTCTTTCGGGGCGGGCGACGCTGACGCTTATCTGGTGAAGACGAATAGTATGGGCGACACGCTCTGGACCCGTGCGATAGGGGGGATATACCATGATGAAGCCTGGTCCGTTCAGCAGACTCTTGACGGAGGATACATCGTGGCGGTATGGACCGATGATACTTCCGGCGCGGGCTACGCCGATTTCTATCTGGTGAAGACCAATGGCTCGGGTGAACCGTTATGGACACGCACTTACGGTGGGAGCAGCGAGGACCGGGCTGTTTCCGTTCAGCAGACCACCGACGGAGGTTATATTGCGGCGGGATACACCCAGTGCTTCGGGGCGGGCTACTACGATTTCTATCTGATAAAGACGAACGCTCTGGGCGACACGCTCTGGACGCGCACCTATGGGGGAAGCGAAGGGGAATTCGCCTATTCCATTCAACAAACAGACGACGATGGCTTCATCGTGGCGGGACTCACCAATTCCTTCGGAGCGGGCTTTAATGATTTCTATCTGGTGAAGACGAACAGCTCGGGCGACACACTCTGGACACGCACTTACGGGGGAACGGGTTATGAAATTGCCAATTCCGTTCAGCAGACCGACGACGGAGGCTATATTGCGGCGGGCGAGACCAAAGTCACTTCTGCGGCTCGCTCCAATATATTTTTGGCAAAGACCAATGGTTCGGGCGATCAGCTTTGGACACGAACCTATGGAGAAAATTCAGATGACCGGGCTTGGTCCGTTCAACAGGCCGAAGATGGAGGCTATATTGTGGCGGGGATGACCCAATCCTTCGGCGCGAACTGGGGCGATTTCTTTCTGGGAAAAATGAATAGCCAGGGGGACTCGCTTTGGATGCGTACGTATGGGGGAACCAATTGGGATGAAGCCTATTCCGTTCAGCAGACCGCCGACGGAGGCTATCTCGTGGCGGGATGGAGCAATTCTTTCGGAGCGGGAGGCAACAAGGATTTCTATCTGGTGAAGACCGGGCCGGATATCTCTTCGTCAAGTGATCCTCTGGTCCTTCAACCCTCAGCGTATAGCCTATGCAGCTATCCGAATCCGTTCAACGCCGCAACAATGATTGCGTATGATCTTCCCGCTGTCTGCAAAGTATCCCTGCGGGTTTTCGATATTAGGGGGCGGGAATCGGCGGTACTGAAGGACGGCTTTGTGGAAGCGGGGAGTCATCGCGTGATGTTCGACGGCAGCGGTTTGGCTTCGGGAATCTACTTTATGCGGCTGGATGCGGGAGGCATTACGCAGACGAGGAAACTGATGCTGCTGAAGTGACGTTTGCCGCGCGTCACTTCCATGATCATGAGGGCTTATTACTTCAGAGAGGACTTACCGATGACCGATTCGACGAAACGTCTGGTACGGATTCATAAAGGCCGCAAGATCGCGGGAGTCTGCGCCGGGATCGGCGCTTACTTGGATTTAGATCCGACTCTGGTCCGGCTTTTATGGATTGTCTTGATATTAGCTGGAGGAGCGGGCATTCTGTTATACCTGATCGCGTGGGTCGTCATGCCGCTTGAAGAAGGGGTGTAATTCGGCTGCCGCCGGCGAGATGCGCCGAAAACTCTGCGTTGATTCGGAGGAAAATGCTTGTGAAGCCATTAGGTATCCTATCGCTGTTGGCGATGCTGGCCGTGTGTTCTAACGCGCAGGAACAATCCATGCCGCTCGACGTGGTTCCATCCGTTGACCTCGATCGTTATATGGGAACATGGCACGAGATCGCGCGGCTTCCGAACTGGTTTCAGAAAAAGTGCAGCGGCGACGTGTCGGCGACCTATACGCTACTGGATGACGGAACCATCCAAGTAATCAATCGCTGTCGAAAAGAGGATGGACGGATAACCGAGGCGGAGGGTCGCGCGAAACGTGCCGATAAAAACGAACCGAATACGAAGCTCAAAGTGCGCTTTGCGCCGAGAGTACTCTCGTTTCTTCCGTTTGTTTGGGGCAACTATTGGATTATTGATCTTGCGCCGGACTACAGCTACGTTGTCGTCGGCGAGCCGTCACGAAAGTATCTGTGGATTTTGTCGCGGACGCCCGACATGGACGAAACCATTTTGCAGACTGTTCTCGTTCAGATAAAAACGAAAGGCTACGATTTGAGCGGGCTGATCCGGACGGAGCAAGCAGAGAAGTAATGGATGCGAAGCGAAAAATCGAACTTTAAAAACAAAGGAGACCATTCCGTCACGTTAACAGAATCGAATGATCGTCGAGTACCGTCTGAGCATGACGCGGGAGAATTCTCGCAAACAGGAAGCTGACAGCGAAGCACACCAAATAATCATTTCGTGGAGCGATATGTTCTTTTTGCTATGCTGGCTTATGGTTCAGGATTATTAGGTACGGGATATTACATTCAAACGTAAGAGGTGTTGCCGTGTTTATTCCATCTCCCATTCGATTCCTTGCACTTCTCACAGTGCTTGTCATGGTCCATACAAGCCACATTGCTGCACAAGACAGCCTTCATGTTCGCCAATTAAGCTCTTTGTATCGGTATTGGGATTATGCCTACGGCGTCGCCGTCACCGATACGCTGGCTGTGATCGCTTCAAAGTCTTCAGGTCTCCGGGTTCTCGATGTCTCTGACCCTGCCCATCCGGTGGAGATAGGCATCTATGATACGCCGGGATTTGCGCGGGACGTGGAGTTACAAGGCCACTATGCTTATGTGGCTGATGGTGATAGAGGCTTGCGGATTGTCAACATTTCGAATCCATTCGCTCCTTTCGAGATCGGTTTCTACGATACGCCCGGCCAATCCGTCGGGATTGCCGTGTCAGGAGAACGCGCGTATATCGCGGACGAGGAGCGCGGTCTTCAAATCGTGAATATCTCAAATCCTGCGGCGCCATTTTTAGAGGGCTCATATGATACTCCGGGCGGTGGCGAAGGCGTAGATGTTTCCGGCGGTCATGCCTACATTGCAGACGGCTTGCGCGGTGTTCGAATCATAGACGTTACTGATCCTTCGTCGCCGTTTGAGGTCGGCTTCCTCGATACACAGGGGAGTGATCGCGGATTGACCGTATCGGGCAACTATGTCTATGTAGCACATGAAGCGGATGATGGTCTTCGGATCCTGGATGTCTCGAATCCTTCAACGCCTATCGAAACTGGTTTTTGCCGCACGCCTTTTTTCCCCTGGAATGTGACCGTATCGGGAAGCCTGGCCTATGTGTCGAATAGTCAGTATGGAATACGAGTCATCAATGTCGCCGATCCGTCCGCTCCCGGCGAAATCGGCTATTATAACACGCAGGGGGGGACTTTTGATGCCGTAATTCAGGGGCCTTATGCCTATGTTGCCGACGGTGATTTCGGACTTCGCATATTGAATATCACCAATCCGTCCAGCCCCTTCGAAATGGGTGGCTTCATGGAATCGGGGTATTCCTATGGTGTGGCGAAGCAGGGGAACACTATTTACGTTGCGAACGGCGGAAGCGGCCTCCGCGTGGTGAATGTTGCTAATCCTTTTTCGCCGATCGAAACAACGTTCTTCGATACTCCCGGTTGGGCGATTGAGCTTGCTGTGTCGGGCAGCTTTGCCTATATAGCGGATGGGAATTGCGGCCTTCAGATTGTTAGCATCTCCGATACATCGGCTCCGGCTGCAGTGGGCTTTGTTGATACGCCGGGGGATGCGTTCGGAGTCGCTGTGTCCGGTAATATCGCTTGCATAGCGGATTACGGCTACGGTCTCCGAGTAATTGATATCTCGGATCGCTCCGCACCGATAGAAGTCAGCTCCTGTACCGTAGGAATTGCCGAGGATGTAGTCATTGCCGGTGATTATGCTTACGTGGCGGCCCGGTGGGAAGGTCTTCAAATCGTGAGCATCGCGAATCCGGAAGCGGCTGTTGTTGTCGGTCAATGTGACTCGATTGATTGGATTGTGGACGTAGCCGTCTCGGGCAACTATGCTTTCGTTGCCGATCTATACAGAGGCTTGTACGCCGTAGATATTTCGGATCCTTCCGCTCCGGTAGTGTCGGGTTTTTGCGAACTGCCAGGACATCCGAATTGCGTGGTGATCGCGGACGGTTACGCTTATGTAACAACTAACGAAGAAGGTCTGCATGTCGTGGACATCAGCGATCCCGAATCGCCAAGAGAAACGGGCTACTATAACACTTCCGGCGTCGCTTGGAATGTCGTGGTGTCAGGGGGCTTGGCGTATGTCGCCGATTATACGAACATTGGTATATACGACTGCTCAGACGCAACACGTGTTACGCGTATGCCGCCGGTGCATGTTCCGAAAACGTGCGGACTAACGGAAATCTATCCGAATCCGTTCAATTCGCGCACTTTTATTGGATACGAAATTCCAACTGCCGGTTGTGTCTCCCTACGCGTGTTTGATCTTCTCGGTCGAGAAGTCGCTGTCCTGAAAAACGGTTTTTCCGAAGCAGGACATTATCGCGTAACGTTTGACGGCAGCGGATTGGCGTCGGGGATCTACTTTACGCGGCTGGAGGCAGGAGGAACCACGCAATTTCAAAGGATGGTTCTATTGAAATAGTCGAAGGAGGAACGGCGTTTCTCGCAACCTTTGTAATATAGAAAGCCCCCGGAAAAATTCCGGGGGCTTTTAAGTGACGACATACACGGACTACTTGGCGAGGATCATCATCTTGGACAGCTTCGCCTTCGCCGTTTGCAGCGTATAAAGGTAAGTCCCGGAAGGCAAATTGGCGCCGTCAAAGGTGACCGCATGGTGCCCGGCGTCGGTGTAGCCGTTCAGCAGCGTCGTGACTTCCTGCCCCATCATGTTAAAGACTTTCAGCGTGACCGGACCGCTTTGGGTTAGGTCGAAGGAAATCTGAGTGGTGGGGTTGAACGGATTCGGGTAGTTCTGATCGAGAGTGAAATCCGCGCTGTTCGCGGGCAGTTTATCCGGTTCCGGTGGAATGTTCTTGAGGCCGCACGGATTCGCCTCCTGTTCCGCGAGTTCCTTTTCCGTGAGCCGTTCCACCGTTCTCGTGATGGATTTTTCGTCAATCGTATCTCCGTTGACAATCCATGTATTCTCGCCATCCGGAGTTGAGATCGTCACGTTGGCAAATCCTTCCTCCCCCAGATGTAATTGCTTGATAATTGCCTCCGTGGAGATCGAGAACGAATCCCCCTGCATTTCCGTCGGACTCAGGCACTTTTTAAAAGCGATAGCCCGGCGGCCGCCGACCTCGAACATTTGCATCAACGTATCATCGGGCATAGGACAGCACTGGCCATCCGGCCCCATTCTTTTTATAACCACCTTCATCCCGCCATCAGTGCTCAGCGTAATCGTTTTCACCACGACGGTATCCCAAAGATCCTTGGCCCAGCTCGGATAGCCCAGCGTTAACCCGCCGAGCACCACCAGCATGGTGAGGCTCAGGGTGACGGCGGCACGGCGACCGCGACTCACGGGTATGTTATGGGATAGAAGCCGCTTGCGCAGTTCTTCGCGATGCGACGGCACGGAAGAATCCGGCGTCTGCATGCGGTCGAATTTTTGTCCCCAGTTTTCCATTGTCAACTCTCCACGGTTACAGTTGAAACCTCGAAAATGGATTGGCCGCAGGCTTCGCGGAGGCCCTGATCCTCCTGAAGCTTCGCGAGACCACGATGAACCAGGGATTTCACCGTGCCAACCGGCCGCCCGAGGATGTCGGCGACCTCATTTATCGTCAAATGTTCGAAATAACGCAGCATAATCGGAGTGATATACTTTTGCGGCAGTCTCATGAGCGCGCGGTGCAGCATAAGGTAGCTTTCATTCCGCTCGATTTCATCGCTGACCGATGCGATTTCCGCCTGATCGAGCGCGACATCCCTTTCGTCCGATTTTAAAACATCGGACAGCGGAATGATCCGCGCCAGTTTTCTCCGCCTGAGTTCGCGCCGCCACTCGTTCACGGCGATTTGAAACAACCAGGCTTTCACCGGAGCATTCGGTTTGAATCGCGGCCACGCCCGGCAGGCGCGATAGAACGTTAAAGATGTCAATTCCAGTGCAGTAGGGACATCGGCGGCGGCATGAAGTTGGAACCGCCACACATCGTCGTAATACTGCTCGTAGATTTCGCTGAAAGGAGGGTTCATTATTCGCTGCTGAATTTCTGTGTCTCGTATAATAGAACCCGGCAAAGGCTGCGAGGTTGCAGAGTCGGCTGTTTTTAGAGGATAAAGATGGTCTCGAATACCGTATTATATTGATAATGTGAAGTTTGCCCGAAACAACTTTGCTTTTTCGTGTTCATAATATGATAAGGAAGTGAGTTCATGGACAATCAATAGCCAGCAGTTAATCATGGTCGGAAAATCATCCCATGACAACTTGTTGACATTTGGTGGACATTTTGCTAACTTGAGAACGATGCTTTTGGGCCGAGGGTTTCACTCTGCCGGCAATTTATTACGACGAGCGAACTCTCCGCCGCGAGGTGTCAGTTTCGCTCTTTTTTGGATTGGGAAAACTTATTGTTGAAACGCAACCGATGGACGGACACGACGGCTATCGGTATCAACAAGAGATATGTGGCTGTGTATATCCGTCCGCAGATCATCCGCTGCGCAAACCAGCCTTGTGAACGCGAATATACTTTACCAATTTCAAGGAGAACACAATGACCGATGATTCCTGCCGCCCAAATAAAAAACGAATAGACGGGTGCGGGGCTTTCGGCGGAATTTACGGATTCGCTTTCATTGGAGCAGCCGTTTACTACATTCAGCACTCGGCGGGTTTTTGGGAAGGTGTGCTGGGAGTTCTCAAGGCCATCGTCTGGCCGGCGTTTGTGCTGTACAAAGTGTTCGAAATGCTTAAAATGTGAGATTGAACCTCGGTTCACGGAGTATCAGACCGTCTATCCGAATACGGATATTCTTCATATCCACTTCCCTATTACCACAGAACTGAGGACGCGATGAACACACGAACCGTAATAGGCCTTCTGCTATTGCACGTGTTGATGCTGTGCGGCATGGCAGAGGGACGCGTTGAGAACCGGAGTTTTTACAGCACATCCGCCGGCATGAACCGGACGCTGCGGATTTATCTGCCGCCGGGCTATAATGCGGCGGACACGACGGTACGTTATTCCACAATCTATTTTCTACACGGAGGCGGTGCAAATCACACGTATTATGAGGAGATTGTCGCTGCCCTCGACACGCTGATCGGCACGGAAATTCATCCGGTTATTCTGGTGCGTCCCGACGGATACTCCGGACCGTACTGGGGAATGACGTGGTGGTCGAACTCCGATTTGAACGGAGATTTCGAAGACTTTGTCGTCTACGATGCCGTCGAATACATGGAGTCGCATTACAACGTGTATCGTGACGGCGGCAAGCGAAGTCTGATCGGACACTCGATGGGGGGCTATGGAGCCGTTAAGCTCGCCTTGAAGCATCCGGACCGATTCCGTGCCGTGGCCGCGCATTCGGGAGTCACACATCTTTCGCATGTTGTGGTTAGCTATTATATTCCCAGTATGGTGGAGGAGAATGGCGGATCCGGCCCATTCAATCCCACCGCAGGTGATTATTCGCAGGTATTGTTCAGTCTGGCGCGAGCGCTCAGCCCGAACTTGAATCGCCCGCCGTATTATGTGAATCTTCCCTGCGCAAACGACGGCAGCATCATTGACAGTGTCTTTGGGCAGTGGCAGACCGAAGATCCGGCCAAGTTGGTTTCCCAGTACAATCCAGCCTATGGATTGGGAATTTATCTGGATTCACCTTCGGGAGACGGAGCGTTTCCGGTAATAAATTCCCTGTTTGCGGATTCCCTGGATTTGTATGGAATCCCGCATTATTTGGAAATCTATAATGCTTCGGGACATTGGGATCCGCTGCCGCAGCGATATCCGATTTGCCTGCATTTTCTGGATTCTTTGATGTGGAGCAGTGCCTCGCTCGCAGACCGCAATCCCGCATCCGTTCCGCAGCAGATTGCGTTGAGTGAAGTCTATCCTACTCCTTTCAACGGACGGGCGATGTTTCGTTTCGAGTTGCGCAATGATGCTCATGTGAATCTCACTCTTTTTAACTTGCAAGGACGGCTGGTTCAAGTACTGGCCAATCGCCGATTCGGAAAAGGCGAGTATGCATTTTCTATTGACGGATCGGATCTCGCCAGCGGAGTCTACTATCTGAGGGCAATTACGGAGAAGAATGTCTCCGTTCTGCGAAAAGCGGTTCTGATTCGGTAGAGTGTATCCATGCATCCTTCGGCATTCGCTCGCGGTATTTTGTTGTGAAAAAACCTAAGAATACAGGAAGTATCGCACATCATTCAAGGTTCTGAAAGAACCGGAAAGGGAAATCTTATGAAGCGCATCATTCGATCCCTGTGTGTTGTCGCTCTGACGGGACTTCTGTGTCTGCCTGTTGCGGCTCAGTTCAAGGACATCGGTATGGAGGTCGGAGTGGCCGGCGGAGTAGCTTTGGACAACAACAAATCCGATGAAGTGAAGCCGGGCGGAAAGGTCCGGGCGTGTTTTGCCTATCCGCTATTGGATCCGCTGCAGTTGGAGTTCGGTTATGCTTACGCGGGATTGCGGGCGAAAAATCTGATTACCGACATGATGCCGCTGGATTTGCGGCTGCGGTTCAGCCCCGTCCACAACGAAAAGTGGATTCCGTATCTGTATGCCGGTGTCGGACTGCTGCATTTCGACGTCACGAAATTCCCGGTACAGACGGACACGGCAGCCGAGTCGAAAGGCTGGAGCGGATTTGTTCCGGTCGGAGTTGGCGTACAGTATCGAATTGACGAATACTTGTCTTTCGATTTGCGGGGCGGCTACAACCAGTCCTTTTCCGAGGATCTCAATCCCAGCATCGAAGACGAGAGTTCTCACAAGGACAGCTACATCACGGCTCTGGCCGGTTTTCGAATCAGCGGAGGGTCCGGCAAGAAAGACTCGGACGGCGACAGCCTGAGCAATAAACAGGAGAAGCAACTGGGAACGGATCCCAAGAATCCCGATACCGACGGCGACGGACTGACCGATGGCGAGGAGTATCTCCAATATAATACCGATCCTTTGAAATCGGATACAGACGGAGACGGCTTGTCAGACGGGGATGAAGTTCTGAAGTACAAGACGGATCCCCTGAAACCGGATACGGATGGAGACGGATTGACGGACGGAGATGAAGTTGCGAACTATAAGACCGATCCGCTGAATCCGGACAGCGACGGCGACGGTTTGAACGACAAGGATGAAGTGATTCAGCATAAGACTGACCCACTGAATCGCGATACGGACGGTGATACGCTGACGGATGGCGATGAAGTTACGAATTATAAAACCGATCCGTTGAAAAAAGACACAGATGCGGGCACTGTTGACGACGGAGTAGAAGTGGCGCGCGGCAGCGATCCGCTGAATGCCGCCGATGATATTCCCAAGATCGTGATGGAAGTCGGCAAGGAAATCACGCTGGAAGGAATTGTCTTTAAAGTCAACAGCGCGGAAATTCTTCCCGCATCGGAAGCGATCCTGAACGACGCCTTCACCACGCTTCGCGACAATAAGAACGTTGAAGTTGAAATTTGGGGACACACGGATAATAGCGGAAAGCGTGAGAAGAATATGAAGCTTTCGGAAGATCGCGCGAACGCGGTGAAACTGTGGCTGGTGGCCAAAGGCATCGCCGAGAGCCGCCTCACCACCAAAGGCTTCGGGCCGGATAAACCCATTGCAGACAACAAGACTCCGGAAGGAAAGCAGAAGAATCGGCGCATCGAATTCATCCGCACGAAATAATCCCATTGCAGTTCAGGAAACAGGCTCCTCAGAAATGGGGAGCCTGTTTTGTCTCAGCGCCACCGTCTCGATTTCAAAAGTGCCGTGAAAACCAATGTAATCCAATTCGTTAGCATCAGAGTGCCGGATTGCGGAAAGCCGCGTCAATTTGAAGATCTTCACTCTCACAAAACGAAAATTATACACATTCCGTCTGAAGTATATTGACTTGCGCGGCATATTTTGCTACCTTGATTGCAGAGGTTGCCGATAGGATCAGCAGGTTTGTCTGTGCAGCGCAACCGACTAATGCATGTGTTGAGCATGGTTCGGTTCAGACTTAGGAGAGTTTCACATGAACAAATTCGTCCGAATCGGATGTGTACTGGTGGCTTGGACTATCCTGATTGGAATTTCTCAGGAAGCCGCAGCGCAACCTCCTTTGAAGAATGTGATTCTCATGATCGGCGACGGGATGAGCATCAACCAGATTACAGCAGCCAATTATTGGCAGGGCGTGGCCGCGCAGCCTTATCAATCATTTCCGGTGCGCGTATTTCAGAGCACATTCGCTTACGGGGGAAGCTACGATCCGACGCTGGCCTGGTCGGATTTCGATTATGTGATGTGGGATTACACGGATTCCGCACCGGCCGCCAGTGCCATGTCCACCGGTTTTAAAGTGGCAGGCGGACAGATTAATATTGACCCGATAGACGGCCACCCACTACTGACTGTTCAAACGCGGGCGGAGGAATTGGGCAAAGCTACGGGTGTCGTAACGAGCGTGCCGTGGTCGCATGCCACTCCGGCCGCGTTCGGCGCACACAATGTGTCGCGAAGTAATTACATCGAAATCGCGCAGGAGATGGTTAATGTCAGCGGCCTCGATGTGATTATGGGATGCGGCCATCCGGACTACAACGATAACAATCAGCCGACGTCCGCAAGCTACACCTATGTCGGCGGCCAAACGCAATGGCTGAACTTGAAAAACAACCTCACGCCCTATACGCTGATCCAGACTCGGGCGGAATTTCAAGCGCTTGCATCCGGGCCAACGCCGGAGCGAGTATGCGGAACAGCTTGCTGCCGATATGTTCTACAGCAAGGCCGTTCGCTGTTGGCGGGAGAAAGCGGCAACGGAAACGCACTGCCTTATACCAAACCGCTGAACAGCGGAGTGCCGACTCTGGCGGAAATGACACAAGGTGCACTCAACGTTTTGGACAATGATCCCGACGGTTTTTTCGTGATGATCGAAGGCGGGGCCATTGATATGGCCGGCCATGCGAATCAGAAAGGCCGGATGATCGAAGAGCAAACGGATTTCAACAATGCCGTAGCTGTTGTTATCAACTGGATCGAAACCCATAGCAACTGGGAAGAAACGTTATTGATTATCACCGGGGATCACGAAACCGGCTATTTGTGGGGCGAGGGATCAGGGTCTCCTGCCGTGTATATGCCACTCGTTGATAACGGCGCCGGAAATCTGCCGGGCATGTATTTCTATTCCGGAGGTCATACGAATTCGCTGGTTCCGGTTTTTGCCAAGGGTGGGGGGGCAGAGTGGTTTTATACGTTTGCCGTAGGAATGGATCCCGTTCGCGGCCGCTACAGCGACAATACGGATATTGCCCATGTGATCTTCGGCTACTATGATGAAATTCTGGCCGTGGAATTGATTTCTTTCACTGCGGCGGCCGCCGCCGAAAACATCCGGCTAAACTGGAGAACCGCTTCCGAAACGGATAATGATCATTTTGAGATTCTGCGAGACGATGCGTTTATGACTGAAGTGCGCGCCACGAACAGCCCGACCGGTTCCAGCTATAACTGGACGGATGTGCATGTGAACAGCGGCATAACGTACTCCTACACTCTCGTATCCGTGGATATTACAGGACAACGCGAGGAATTGAGTACGGTTCAAGCTGAACCGATGGTTGCTCTTGAATCCGTATCGGACTTTGCTCTTCTTCAGAATTATCCGAATCCGTTCAATGCCGCAACCAGAATTCCCTTTGAATTAACGGAAGCCGGTCCTGTTCTGCTGAGAGTGTTTGATTTGAACGGCAGGGAAATGTCCATTCTGCAAGACGGCGAGATGAATGCCGGTTCACATTCGGTACTATTCGATGCGAGCGGATTGCCGTCCGGAATGTACTGGTATCGCGTGGAATCGAACGGCTTTACGGCATCGAAAAAAATGGTGGTTATGAAATAGTCGTCAGAAACAGGCCTGATTCAACGACCTAACGTTGGAAAAGCACTTTCCATATGAAAAATCACCGAGCCAAAATTGAAGACCGGATTCGCATCCCGTGGGAGACCTTGGGCGAGTCCACACGGATGTTTTCGTGGAAGTTTTTCACCGTGATTTTCGCGTTCGAGGTTTTCCTGTCGCTGTTGAACGTCACGGGAACGCCTTCGGTAACAATCAACCGGCTGATTAACATAGATGGCGAATCGAATCTTCCCACGTGGTTTTCGTCGGCGCAGTTGCTTCTGCTTTCTTTAACAACATTGCTTGCCTGGAAGTTGGATACAGACGTCGGTTGGAAGCGCGCGGGTTGGCTGATGCTTACACTGCTGTTCGGTTATCTTTCGATAGATGAGACCGCTACAATTCACGAGAGTTTCGGTGCGGCTGCGACCAAGCAATTCCAGTGGACGCTTTGGGGCGAGTATTATTGGATGCTGCTTTTTGCGCCATTCGCGTGTGTGGGACTTGTTCTATTAATCCAGGTTTTTTGGCAAAAACTGCGAACGGACACGAGAGCTTTTTTTCTCGCAAGCGCGGGAATTCTGGCTTGGATAAGTACTCTGGTCATCGAGACTATCGGGCATTGGTTGATGGGGCACGAGCTGGATGATACGTTTGTCTACCGCGGTTTTGTGATCACTGAAGAGTTGTGCGAAATGGCAGGAGCAACTTTATTTTGGATGGCCGTTGTGTGTTGGGTTCAATTCCGGAGCAAATCATCCCGACAAGTTGCCGCATGAGTTGAACGGCGAGAAAACGGATTAGCTTGCGCAAGCTCCCCACCGACGGGGAGCTTTTTATGGATCAGATTTCGCATGAAATCGGCTTACGAATAATGAGATCACCTTCGCTTTTATGAATTTTTCGCGACGTGCAGCCTCTATCTTCATGTGAACAAGGACACATACAAAGAAATCAACGACATAGAAGGATATATAGAATTTTGTTTTATGTGTAATTTTATTGACATACTTGAAGTATTTCAGTAGCTTAAAATGGTTTCCGTATTTTGACTAAAGGCCTCGCCAGTGATCCAAAGACGGGAACGTAAAGGTACACATTTCAATCGAGGTGGATCATGAAATCGTTAGTTACATCCATCGTGTTTTTTCAACTCATCATTGTTTCTTTCGTTTGCGCTGCGGTTCCGCAGCGTTTTCAGTATCAGGGGAGTTTATCGCGACCGAACGGGATCCCGCTGGATACGACGATTAATTTAACTCTCCGGCTGTATGACACATCGAGTGGCGGGACGCTATTGTGGCATGAAACGTATTCCGACGTCACCGTTCGACGCGGCTTGTTCAGTGTGACGATGGGAGCCACAACTCCGCTGCTGCAGAGCTATTTTCAGAGTGGGGAGACCTATCTCGGCATCGTAATCGGCGATGATCCGGAGATGGCTCCGCGCACGCGGTTGGTCACGCTGCCGTAGGCCTATCAGGTGCTGACGGTAGATGGAGCAGCTTCCGGCACTCTTTCGGGCAGTTTGATTGTGACGGGAAATATTGTCGGTGATACGCTGATTGCTTCGCAGGGAGTTCGTTTTTCCGACGGTACGTTGCAGACTTCCGCCGCGCATTTCGACACGGCATCCCTCAGCGATCGGATCAACGCGAAAGCCGATAGCACGGACAATGCCATGCGGTCGTGGACAACAGCGAACTTTCCGCAGAAGAACGACAGCAATGTCTGGCTGGCGACGCACAACTGGGTGAGTTCGCAGATCGTAACATCCGCCGGGCAGCAATATGCGGATACGAACACGTACGATGCCACGCGCAGTTGGGTGGAGTCTCAAATCACAACATCTGCCGGACAGCAATTCGCGGATACGAACACGTACGATGCGACACACAGCTGGGTGAATGGACGTGGATTCCTTGTGGGATCGGATACGCTGTCGCTCAGCGATCGAATAGGCGCTAAAGCAGACAGCACAGACAACGCCACGCGTGTGTGGGTGAACGAACAGAATTACTTGCCGAAAACAGATACGCTGTCCCTGAGTGATCGCATAAACGCCAAAGCGGACAGCGTGGACAACGCCACGAGATCTTGGGTTGCCGGTCAGGGATTTACAACGAATGCGCAGGCCTTACCGGATACAAATACCTATGATGCCACACGGAGCTGGGTGCAAAGCATGGGCTATTTATTCGGGACACATAATGTTGCATCGGGCTTTGGTGGCTTTATCGGAGGAGGCGACTATAATTCTGCAAGCGGTTCATACTCTGTGGTTAGCGGAGGCAACAGCAATCAAGCACGCGGATTCGGCTCGGTCGTTGCCGGGGGAGGTGGCGCAATCGCGGACTCTAATACCGCTACCGGCAGTTGTTCGGCGATAGGCGGAGGCCGGAACAATATGGCGCAAGGCTCTATTGCCGTCATATCCGGCGGGCTGTATAACCGCGCAAGCGGTCAATATTGCTCGGTTGGAGGCGGATATTACAATCGTGCCCGCGGAAATTATTCGGTCGTATCCGGCGGAGGAAGTAGCATAGTAGCAGATTCCAACTGCGCAAGCGGTGATTGGTCGTCGATTTTAGGTGGTGCACATAATAATGCAATGGGAATGTATTCTTGCATCGGTGGGGGCGCACGTAACATAGCTCGCGGTATCTTTTCTGTTATTGCCGGGGGCGGCGGCAGTACTTCGGCGGACTCTAACAGCGCATCAGGGAATCAATCGGCTATTGTTGGCGGCAACAGAAACACAGCATCGGGATTATACAGCTTCATCGGCGGTGGGTATGAAAATGAAGCGACAGGCGACTATACGGTGGTTGGTGGTGGAGAATATCATGCCGCTCGGGAAAATTGGGCTACTGTCGGCGGCGGGATGGGGAATACCGTGCTCGGGACAGAAGGTACAATTGGCGGCGGTACGGATAATCTCGCGAGAGAAAGGGCGGCTATCTGCGGCGGCAGTTTTAATGCAGCCACCGGATATGGTTCGTTTGTCGGAGGTGGTGTGCACTGCATGGCGCGCGGCTCTAATTCGGTTGTGGGCGGCGGAGGAAGCGATGCTCTTTCGGATTCCAATAGCGCATCTGGAGCCTATTCCGCGATTGTAGGCGGCTCGGGCAATGTCGCGAACGGTATCGGCGCGGTAGTAACGGGAGGGTATGATAATGTAGCGTCCGGAATGTACACTTTTGTAGGTGGCGGCAACAACAATCAAGCAACGTCGGGCAGAGCAGTTATTTCAGGTGGTATGAATAACATCGCCTCAGGGCTGCGGGCTTTTATTGGTGCTGGGGAATATAACCGTGCGCGAGGTGAACGTTCTGTCATAGCCGGCGGTGGATATAGTTCCGCATCGGACTCCAATTGGGCCGGTGGTGATTATTCATCAATTCTGGGAGGACGAAAAAACCGCGCCGGCGGAGAATATTCCACGATTGGCGGAGGACATGGCAATAATGCAAGTGGAGCATATGCTATGGTTCCGGGCGGCGTCAGCAATCGCGCCGCTGGAAGATATTCTTTTTCTGCTGGCCACCGCGCAAAAGCTGATTACGACGGCAGCTTTGTTTGGGCAGACAGCACGGACTCCGATTTCACCGACAACGGCCCAAACGAGTTTCGCGTGCGCGCCACGGGCGGCGTGTGGATGTACACGACTACGGGCAATGGAGCAAAGCTTCCGGCAGGTGCCATGGCTTGGGTGGCGATTTCAGACAGTACGAAGAAAACGGATATCAAGCTTGTGGATACGAAATCGGTTTTGGATAGAGTGGCGCAGCTTCCCATCAAGGAGTGGCGGTATAAGGAGCAGCCCGATCCCACCATCCGGCATATCGGTCCGATGGCGCAGGATTTTTGGCGGTTGTTCCACTTTGGAGAAGACAGTCTGGGAATCTCCACGATTGATCCGGACGGCATCGCGCTGGCGGCGATTCAGGAACTG
>RPQS01000068.1 GCA_003818605.1 Candidatus Zhuqueibacterota bacterium
CGAGCAATCCTCACTTCTGTGATGGTCATATTGGCGCGTGGATGTGGTCAATGGCACCGTAACAGCATTTCTCTTGTCATTATCATCTGCGCTGTTGGTTTGCCGTCCAGCTTACTTGCCCAACGCGCAACTGCCGTGCAAGGTGAGGCGCGTGATCGTGCTTTATCAAAGTACCATGATGTCTCCGTGACTATTACGCCGCGAAGGGACCGATATTTTCAAGGAGAAACTGTCATCTTGGATTACCAGATCAAATCGCATTCACGTCGGGCTTGTCCGTGGACAGAGCAAGATATAAAAAATTGCACTATTCTTCAGAACGATACGGGAGAACGAATAAATCATTTAATACTCAAATTAGGTGATGGCTCAACTATTGAGGATTCGGGGACTGTCTTTGAAGGCAGCTTTAAGATGTTTAGATGGGGTAATCAGCGTTCAGAGGAAGAATACGGCTTCAGGCATCTTCTTCCAGGCAGATATACAGGCTATTTCGATTCTGGGGTTGTGTCACCTGACTTTACATTTACAATTGATCCTATTCCAGATTCCTTAGTTACCGAGTGGCATATTTTGCGTGAGTTAAGTAATATTGCCCCCTTAGGTTCGAGTCCTTCCCCAATCTCCAAACGCGAAGCGTTAGAGCGGGTTTCTGAGTTATTACCCACGATTTTAGCTCGACCACGAAATGCGATCTTTCGGCCAGAGGAGTTGGATGCAGCATTATTAGTTTTCAGTCTTGAGCGTGATTACTGGACAACTCAAGATAGCACACTATGCGCAGTTGCTTTAACCGAGGTAATTCGTGAACGAGACGTTCTTTATACTGGTTTGGTCGTTCGGGCACAAGGCACAATATTTCTCAACCTCTTCCAGCCAGATGATCAATCGCGAATGAATCAAGCGATGCAGGAATTTGCCGACAGCGTGGGTGTTTCCAAATTCTCGCAAGAAGTTCGCAGATGGGTCGAGCAGCGAAATCGTTCAGCCAAAGGCAAGAAATAAAAACGGGCACGATATATCGTGCCCCGACAAGAAAGATTCCGGGCGGATCAGGGGATCCGCCTCGGCGATGCAAACACCGACAGGTGCGCCGCGAGCGGGTGCCCTCACCCCTCGCGACCGTGTTGATTCCGGCGGGATCGCAGATCCCGCTCGGCGGATTTTCGGCTTTCAGCATTTCAGATATTCAGCGTTTCAGCTTTTAGGAAGTATTCTATGATGAACTGGATCTGGTTGGGATTGGTGGTGATCGGAGTGATCACCGCGGCCTTCACCGGGCGGATGGAAGCCGTCACCAAAGCCGCCTTCGATGCCGCGAAAACCGCCGTCGAATTGTGCATCGGACTCATCGGCATCATGGCCTTGTGGCTGGGCATGATGAAGGTGGCCGAAGCAGCGGGTCTTGTGCAGGTTTTAGCGCGCGCCGTGCGGCCCGTCATGCGAAGATTGTTTCCCGGCGTGCCCGCCGATCATCCCGCAATGGGTTCGATGATCGCCAACATCGCCGCCAACATGCTTGGCCTCGGCAACTCCGCCACGGCTCTCGGTTTGAAAGCCATGCAGGATCTGCAAAGCCTGAATCCCAGCAAGGAAACCGCCTCGAACGCGATGGTGATCTTTATGGCCATCAACACCACCGCCATCACCATCATTCCGGCTACGGTCATCGGCCTCCGCGTGGCGGCGGGATCTATTAGTCCCACCTCCATTATCGGCACTACGCTCGTTTCATGCTGCACGGCCACGGTTGTAGCCGTCACCACCGCGAAACTTCTGCAGCGCACGAAATTCTATCGCGAGGAGCCGCGCCATGAGTGACACGCTCCAGCTTTTAGGAACGGAACTCTCCAACTGGGCGATTCCGATTATCTTTCTGCTGATTCTCGGCTTCGGCGCGATCAAGCGTGTGCGCGTGTATGAAGTGTTCGTGGACGGCGCGAAAGAAGGTTTTACCACGGCGGTGAAGATCATTCCATATCTGGTCGCGATCTTAGTGGCCATCGCCGTCTTCCGTGCTTCGGGAGCGATGGACATCATGATTGCTGGCCTTTCGCCCGTGCTCTCTCCGCTCGGCGTGCCGCCGGAGGTTCTGCCGATGGCTTTGGTGCGGCCGCTGTCGGGATCGGGTTCGCTGGGCATTATGAGTGAAGGCTTGAAAACCTACGGGCCGGACAGCCTCATCGGCAACATGCTCTCCACGATGATGGGTTCCACCGAAACCACGTTCTATGTGTTGGCTGTGTATTTCGGCAGCGTGGCCGTGCGCCGCACGCGCCATGCCCTGCCCGCCGCTCTGATGGGTGACCTCGCCGGACTCGTTACGGCCGTTTTCATCTGCAATTTGGTGTTTGGATAAATTATCTCCCTCCGTTCACGGGGGGATAAAAGGGGGGCTTCTTTGTCATCCGAAATATCTTTCATCTTCACATAGGCTCATCAACATGAGATCACAAAACGAAAACAAATTCCGGCGGGGTCAGCGACCACCGCTCGGCGGAACATTAATTTTCTTCGCGCTCTTGCTTCTGCCGCTCTGCGCATTCGCCGACACATTGTCCGTAAGCGAGTGGCTGATTGCCGAGCGGCCTATCGCCTGGCCCGCATTCGCGGATCAAACCGATCTCAACGTCCTGCTCGATGCCGACCAACTCGACTTTGTCAATCTGCATCCGCGCGAAAACGATTTCGCTCCCGGCGCAACTCTGCCGCGCAATTTGTGGATGAAGAACACGGGCGTCGGACTCTGGCCGCACGGCACATATCAGCAGCCCGTGCGCATCGGCTACGCCGCGATCTATGTCACCTCTTCGCACGAGCAATCCGTGAAAATTCACGCAGAAACTCCCTGCGCGGTTGCGGTTTTCATTGACGGCAAAGAAAAAGATCGCAGTACAACGGGCAGCCTCGATATCACAGCCAAGTTCAAACACGGCCGCAGTCTGTTGCTCGTCAAAACGATTCTGCTGCCGGATTCCACACCCCGCCTTTACACTCAGCAACCGTTTGACCGACTCGAATTTAATTTCGATCTGAAACCCGAACAAGTGGGAACGATCTCCGTCACCACCGACGCCGCCTACACATTTGAGCGCTTCGAAGATTTCACCCTGTTCGACGACGTCTCTTCTCCCACGATTTCGCGCGACGGAAAATATGCGGCATGGATCGATTCTCACTATAATGCCGAGCGTAAAAAAGAAAATCAGTTGCAGATCATGGATCTCGCAACGCGCGACATCGTCTATTCCACGCCGCCGCTGAAAGGACTGGGGAACGTCACATTTATTCCCGTGAACTACGAACCTACGCTCGTGTACACGACGTCGGGGGATAATGGTTCGACAATCTGGCAACTAAGGTCTCCGTATTTCGAGCCGCAAGAAATCGCGCGCGGCATCAAAGGTCTGGTGAAGCTCGGATTTGGTATGGGCTTCAGTTTGGTCTACTTCACGGCCGACGCAGACGCAGACAAAAGCGAAACGGACTATTATCTGTTGGACGATCTCGAAGACCGTCTCTCCGATTGGACGCGAACACGCGAATTATTCTCGCTCTCCGCAAACGGCGGCTCGATCACCCGCCTGATCTCCGCCGCCGATTCGTTTGCCATTGACGAGTTCGCGCCGTGCATGGACGACGACCGCATTCTGTTCACCCGCCGCGTTCCGAAGCCGGGACGGCCTTACTACGACACGCAATTCTGGTTGATGAATACGCAAACCGGCGCATCGAAGCAAGTCGCGTCTATGTCCGTACCGTTCGAGACGCGCCCGCTTTCGTTCACTTGGCTGCCGGGCGGTCAGGAAATCGCCTTCGTCACCGCCGCGCACGAAATCGGTAATGATGCGGCGAATTATCCTTCCTACTCGCAAACCGCGCTCTACATTTTGAACACCGAATCCGGCAAAATCCGCAACCTTACTGCAGGCAGCCGCTATTCCATCGAAGAAGACGACGAACGCGGCGCGGTTCGCTTCAACAAAAGTGACGGGCGACTCTGGTTCCGGGCCGTGATGGACAGCCGGATTCAACTCATGAGCATTCCTTACAACCAGCCGGGCGCGAAAGCCGAACATCATAATTTCTACGTTCCGGTTACCACGGATTTCGACATCGCCGACAACGGCCGCCGAATTTTCGTCGCGTCGGGACCATCGAATCCCGTTGCGCTTCATCTGGTGGACGGCAAGCAGCACTTTACATTGTCCGATCCGAATAAACGACTCATCGGAAACGCGGATTTCGCTGGATATTCGCCTTACAATTTCGTCAATTCTTCCGGCGATACGATTGACGGCGCGCTCTATTTTCCGGCAGGCTATGAAGTCTTCTCGCACAACTGGCCGCTGGTGGTATATTTTTACGGCGGCACCTCGCCGCGCGATCTGCGCTTCACTTACACCTACCATTGGTGGACCGCCAACGGCTACTTTGTCTACGTTATTAATCCGCGCGGCTGTATCGGCTATGGAGAAAAATTCGCCGCGCAACACACCAACGATTGGGGCACACTGGCATCGCAGGATATCATCGAAGGAACACAGAAATTGCTGGCGGCGACACCCTATCTTGATAAAAATCGCGTGGGAGCATACGGCGGCAGCTACGGCGGATTCATCACGATGGATCTGGCGACCAAAACAAATCTCTTCGCCGCGCTATGTTCCATGAGTGGCCTCAGCAACATCGGCAGCTATTTCGGCGAAGGCGAATGGGGCTTCACCTACGGCGATTTGGCGCTTCCCGGCAGCTATCCGTGGAACCGCAGAGATGTTTTCGTGGACAAATCTCCTATCTATCACGCCGATCAAATTCATACGCCGCTTCTGCTCATGCACGGAACCGGCGATGTCAACGTCCCGAAAGGTGAATCCGAGCAAATGTTCACCGCCTTGAAACTACTCGGCAAGAATACGGCTCTGGTTCGTTTCAAGAATGAAGATCATTCCTTCGCCAAGCTTTCCAACCGCGTGGCGGAGCGCGAGATTCTTCGCGAGTGGTTCGACAAGTATTTAAAGAATGATCCTTCCGGCTGGAACGCAAGATGGGTAAGATGAAATCACGCCCATTGGATTAGCCGGCATGCTCTGTCATGCCGGATTATAGACCATATAAATAAAGCGGCGGTCCTTTCGGACCGCCGCTTTTAATTTTCCGCCGCGCATGCGGCGAATATCTCTTCGCCGAGCAGGGTCGCTGACCCTGCCGGAATCAGCCCATGGCTGTGTTACTTCAGCAGCAGCATCTTGCCGTTCTTCGTGAAATCGCCTGCCGTCATTTTTACCAGATACATACCCGACGGCAGGTCGCCCGCGTCGAATAGAATCTGATGACGTCCGGCGACGTACACGTCGTCCACGGGACGAGCCACTTCCTGACCCATCACATTGAAGATCGCGATTTGCACCCGGCTCTGCTGCGGGACATCGAAGCGAAGCGCGGTCACCGCGTTGAACGGATTCGGGTAGTTCTGATGATATGCGAATTCCGTCGGCAGCGATGCCAAGGGATCCACCGCCAGATCAATGTCCAGGTCAATGCGCATGCTGTAGGGAGTCCCGATCGCATTGTACGCAATAAACAGACGGGATTCGTAATCTCCCGCCGGCCGGGTTCCCGTCGTGGCGCGCACCGTGATCCAGACCGGAGAACCGACCTGAACCGTGCCGGTTGTCGGTTGAGCCGACAGCCATGCCGATGTATCCGTAATCGTGAATTGCAGCGGACATTGACCATTGTTCGTGATGCTGAACGAATCAATGCGCGTGGAATTCTGTCCCGCGATAAACTGAAGCGAAGTCCTGCTGAACGAAGCTGTCGGAGCCTTCAGCCACATATCCCGTACGGTCACCTGTCCGTCCGCCACCACAACTCCGGTAATGGTGGAGTCGCAATGGTGCGGATGGCTGTAGGTTACCGCATACGTGCCCGGTTCGAGTCCTAAGCGATAATTGCCTTGCGCATCGGTCGTGGCGTTCCCGACGCCCGGCACCGCAACCGTGGCATTCTCAAGCGGCGTGTTGGTTCCGAATTTACGAACAACACCCGTCACGCCGCTGGCGGGAGACAAGCCCCAAATAGTCAGATCGTCAATGTAGAAGCCGGGGTATTCCACGGAAAGGCTGTCCGACGTGAAATCAAACCGGAAGATCGGAGTCTGACCTTGGAACAGATTCAGGGGGATTGTCCATAGTGACCAGGCTTCCGAAGAATCACCCGACCATGCGGGTTGCGTTCCGGTTCCGCAGCGGTTCCAAGTTGCGGATAGAGACGCAAGAGGATAACCTTGATCCGGAGCGACCACGGTCCAGGTTTGGCCGTTGTCCACGCTAACCTTGAAATTCACACCGTCATAAGTGCGTTCCGTCCAGTACCATGCGAAGAATTCCACTCGGGCGGAGGGACTTTGTACTTCCAAACCGAGATTGAGATCCAGATACCAGCAGGCACCGTCTATGTAGTCTCCGCCGAGTACCGTGCCCCAGACATTATTGCCGCTATGCGGCGTCGGGCCGTCGGCCGCCGTCGGAGGACCCCACTCCCAACCGGTGGTGGCGGGTGTAGCCACCCAGCCGCCGTTGTCGGTTTCAAAGCTGGCGTCATAGGAAGGATTGCCCGCCACTCCGTTCAGAATATACGGTTCGCCCAGAAGCGGCACTTCGTCAACCGTAATCAGCATCCATTCATAGCGGGTGGCGGGAGTAAGGCCTTGATCGAGATACTGCCCGACACCTGTGCCGACGGTTGTGAGGAAAACACCGTCACGATAAACGCGAACACCCGCTAAATCCACGCACGGAGTACCGTCGGCGTTGACCGTTGGATCAGTCCATTGGATGCGAACGGACGTTTCGCCGACACGCGTCAACGAACCGTTCGTCGGCTGCGCCGGCGGCATGCCGCAGCGCGCGGTGATGCTGTTCGAAACGGGAGATTCCTGATTGTTGTCATAGCGTGCCGTTACAGTATACGTGTAGGCCACGTTTTCATTGTTGCTGCCGACCACATCCGAATACGTCGTCACCGTTCCGGCTACGGAGTCTCTGCGCGTTCCGCCGCGGTAAATAATGTAGCGAATCACGTCATCCAATGTACGGTTGCCGCGTTCATTAATGGCAAACGGCATTTGCTTCGGCATATGCGCAACCGCGTAAGGCAGATAGCGGCGCGGCGGCATATCGGCACGGGTATGGACCTGCTTTACCGACGGCATGTCTACGGGTAAAATCGTTTCCGATTTCATCTCCGTTTCATCAGTGACCAGACGGCGTTCGAATTTCTCGCCCGTCTTCCAATTCATCGGTACCGAACGGCCAATCGTCATGGGAGCAAGCGGTCCTTCCGGACTCAACTCGAGTTCCTGACCCGCTGCCGTGCGCACGATGCAGCGCTGCATCGGAATCGCCATCAGATTCGGCTCATAAGAGGTCCAGCCGCTCGTGCTTGTTCCGCAGTAGTAGAATGTACTGTTCTGGAACGGGGTCAACGTATCGCCGCCGATACAAATAGACGGAGGAGCCGCCGCCATCTGGCGCGCACCGATATAGAACACGCCGCTGGGAATCGTCACCGGAGTGGTCAACGTCACAATGTGCCATTGTCCCGGACCGGGGATATTCGTTTCCACCATGCCTTGAACGATCAGACTGGGTCTGCCGTTCGTGCTGTCCGCAAAAACACCGACTTGATAAATATCGCCGGCCCGCGCATCATCCGTAAAGTAGTGTTTAATGCGCGTAACGGTTGTCGAAGTGGGACGCGTGTACTTCGTGACCAACCAGCCGAACTGCAGCGGAGTCGTGGCATTCCAGAAACCAATGCCTTGTACCTGATTCTCCCCGCCGTCATAGAACAATTCCGCTTCCGGCAGGGCTAAAGGATCCAGCCACGAAAGTACGATGCGGTTGTCATAGGCTGTATCCGCCGCTAAACTGTGCGGCGGCAGCGCGCCATACGCCAGTTCAACCGTCGCGGACGGATCGGATTCCACCGCCGGAGGAACGACGTCATAGTCCAAAGCCGTTACCCGATACTGGTAGATGCCGCCAACGGTTAACGTGTCCGTTGTTCCCGAATTCGTACGGCCGATAACTTCCTTGCGGAAAACCCAATCCGCATCGTTGCGGAGTTTGCGATAAACCTTATAGCGATCTATCTGCAAATCCGGGGAGTCGTCCCAGTTTAAAGTGACGATGCCCGTCGCCGTATTCACCGAAGCCGTAAAGCCGGTGGGAGCCACCGGATTCAAACGGCGCAGAACAAAATTCTGATTGGTTACCGGAGTGTCGCCAACAGTAACCCATACCGTGTCGTTATGGAAACCTGCCAGTGAGGCAATGATCGTCCGGTTGCCTGTTTGCACACTTACACTGTATGTGCTGTCAGCCAGCGGATGTGCTTCCGGATTGCCGATTCCGTTGGAACGAACGATAGCATTGGCGACGTTGCCGCCCTGGCCGTCCAGGTCAACCCGGCCGGAGACCGGAGTCAACACCGGCAGAGCCAGTCCCCAAATCTCCACGTCGTCAAAGAAGAATCCGCGATATTGACCGGAGCCATCCGAACCGAAGGAGAATCGGAAAATGGGAGCCTGACCTATAAACTGACTAATCGGCACCACGGCGTATCGCCAGGTCGAATCACGCCCGCCGGCCCAAGCTGGTTGCGACGGGATACAGGCATTAGCCGTTTGAAGAGATGCCACAGGGTATCCACCGTTGGGCGTCAACGTTGTCCACGTGGCACCGTTGTCAATACTGGCTTTTAGGTTGCAGCCGTCCCAGGTAGTCTCCACGTCGTACCAGTACCAGAATTCCATCGTGGCCGACGGCGAATTCACCTGTAAGCCGAGATTAAGGTCCATGGTAAAGCAGCAACTCGCCGGATAAGTTCCGGATAGCACCGTACCCCAGCAGTTGTTGCCGCCATGCGGAACAGGACCACCGACTGGAAAAACAGGAGCGCCCCACTCAAAACCACCGGTCTCCGGCGAAGGCACCCACAAGCCATTCGATGTCTCAAAACCTTCCGCGTAGGTCGGTGTACCCGCAGTCACCGGAACCGAAGCCGGGCGTCCCGAAAACGTATTGGCCACGGCACGCACGGAGTAGTTCAGATGACCAAACGGAGGATTCGTATGTGAAAACGTCTGAACACCCGGCATCACCGTGCCTAAAAGCGTTCCGGTAACCACCGGTCCCAGCCACACTTCAAGATTCGTTAAAATGACGGGGCTTCCAAGAAGATCAACCGTCGGATCAGTCCAGGTTAAAACCGTATTCGGCGAAATATAGTTGCCCGCCAGATTGGTCGGAGCATCCGGTACACCGGCTGGAGACTGGAGTCCCCAAATCTCCACGTCGTCAAACATGAATCCGCGATAATGAACAGACGGATCGCTTCCAAATGTGAGGCGGAAAATAGGGGACTGACCAATAAATTGGCCGATAGGAAGCACTGTGTGCCGCCACGTGGAATCACGGCCTGCCCAAGCCGGTTGACTTGCCATGCATGTATTGGCTGTACTCAGAGATGCACGGGGATATCCGCCGTCCGGAGTCACAAGCGTCCATGTCGTTCCATTGTCAACGCTGACTTTAAGGTTAGCACCGTCATAGCTAAGCTCAGAATCAACCCAGTACCAGAATTCCATGGTGGCTAACGGGGAATTCACCATTAAGCCGGGATTGAGTTCCAAATACCAGCACGCGCTTGCTGTATAAGGACCGGCCAGCACCGTGCCCCAGCAATTGGTTCCACTGTGTGGAGCATGACCGCCGGTCGGAACAACGGGAGCGCCCCATTCCCAACCGCCGGTTTCCGGCGAAGGCACCCACAGACCATTCGTAGTTTCAAAATCTTCCGCGTATGTCGGTGCGCCAGCGGTGATCGGAATCGTCACAGACGGACCGTACATCGAATTGGCATACGCCCGTACCGAATAGTTCAGATGACCAAACGGAGGATTCATATGGGTATACGATTGCGTACCCGGCATCACTGTGCCTAAAAGCTGCCCGGTGACTGCCGGTCCGAGCCAAACTTCGAGGTTGGTTAAAATGACGGGGCTTCCCAGAAGGTCAACTGTCGGATCCGTCCATGTCAAATTTACATTGGGAGCAGCATAGTTGCCCGCCAGATTCGTCGGAGCAGCCGGTACGCCCGCGGGAGACTGTAGTCCCCAAATCAGCATGTCGTCTAACATGAAACCGCGATAGTGAACGGATGGGTCGCTTCCGAACGAGATGCGAAAGATCGGAGTCTGACCGATAAAATCGCCGATCGGAAGCACCGTATACCGCCATGTGGAATCGCGACCCGCCCAAGCCGGTTGACTCGGAATGCAGGCATTCAGCGTACTTAGCGACGCTCGCGGATATCCACCATTCGGTGTAACTAAAGTCCACGTGGCTCCATTGTCCACGCTGACTTTTAAGTTCGCTCCGTCGTAGGTGAGTTCTGTATCTACCCAGTACCAGAACTCGATCGTGGCGGTCGGACTCGCTACGGTCAAATTCGGACTGAGTTCCAGATGGTCGCACGAACTCGCCGGATAATTACCCGCGAGATTCGTACCCCAGCAATTCGTTCCGCTGTGCGGTGCGTGGCCGCCAGTCGTCACAACCGGTGCTCCCCATTGCCATAGCGGTCCTGTAGGCGTCCAGCCGCCGTTGTCCGCTTCGAAATCCTCATTATAACTGGGTGTTTCTACGATCACCGATACGGAAACACCGGGAGAATAATACCCGTCATTTTCCGCACGAACCCAGAACACATAATTACCCGCTGAGGGAGCGGTATACGTATAAGATTGCGTACCCGGCCCCACGGTACCTAACAAAGTCCCGGGCGCTCCGATCGCGCTCAGCCACACTTCAATATTGTCCGGAGTCAGCGGATTGCCGTACGTATCCACCGTCGGATCCTGCCACGTGAGAGTGACATTCAAATCCGAAGCCTGTCCCTGCAGATTCGTGACGTTCGTCGGAATGCCGCTCGGCTGATTAATCAAAATCGCCGAATTGGATACAGGCAGGGTTCCCGTACCGTTAAAGCATATCTGAAGCGCTTGCGTTCCGGTTCCGTTCTCAATTCCCACCGTGCAACTCGTATCGCCGGGAATCGTATCCATCTGTACGTTCTGGTACTGGAAAAGAATATTTCCGTTTGCATACAGAACGCACTGGAACGTATAGTTGTAGGTGTTGCTTCCGTTGATATAGTAATGCGGAACGGCCAGCCAGCTCACGACGAAACGCTGATTGTCTGCATCCGCATAATACTTGATCTGTCCGGTCGGCAAAGTGGTCGTTCCGGCATCCAAGTCATCCCAAAACGGATAAATCGCGTTGTTCGGAGTCAACGTATTGGGTATCGCTGTATTCGACAGCGTCGTCGCGGAGGCCCCGAAATTCAAGAAACCATTCGAACAGAACCGCACCTGAGTAAACGGTTGATCGTAAAACGTGAACGTGAAGCCTAAATCGAACGGTCCGTAGCTGCTGTCGTCGCCCGGTGTGACCGCCGTTCCGGTTTCCGAAATGTCAATCCAGTCGTAGTCAGCCGGCGCCCACGCGTATTCATCCAGCGTGCCGCGTGTGCGGGGAGCGCGTATCGGCTGCGACTCCTGCCGCTCGCCCTCGGCAATCGCTTTCGCCCGCTCTTGAGCTTCGTTAACGTCATAATAATTGGATGTGGTGCTATTGATCTGCTCGATCAGCGCGACATCGGAATCCGTCAACATCCGGCCGGTTTCCAATTTGGCCTTGATGTAGGCGATGTCGGCTTCGGTGACGGGAGCGGCATACACAATTCCTCCCAGCGCCAACAGCAACAGCGCCACCATGATAACAAGAAAGCGTCTTTCCACGATCATACTCTCCTCTTCTGGGTGCTTAACTTGCCTAACGTCCTTGTAATAAAGCCACTTTTTTTCAGTAAATCAACCTTGAACCGACGTTCTCGCCGTGAAACCGGTAATTCGATTTTGCTATAATCGCTCATCTTCCCAAACCTTATTTATTTCCGCACCCTTCCAATCATGCTGTAAATAATTATATAACAGTATAATGAAAACGATCTCGCCTGACGTATCCATATCCCCGAACGAATCCGTCGCGGGTCCGAATAATTCTCATTCACATGCCTCGGCACGCTCCGGCCAATCCCGGCATCCTACAGCCGTTTCAAGACCGCAACACAGAAGAGGCATAGGCAGCTATTAATCGTACCATCAGAGAATTGATTTAAATCACGCATTCAATGAAATTTAAAGTTTCTAAAAAAAGTCTTATTTTACTCAAAATTGCCTTTTTTCTTATTATTAAATATTTATTTGCATAGTAACATACAAACGAAGTTTGAACGCAGTATTTAGTCCGTATAAACAGTGTTTTTCGATTTTAAGGACGAGGTTTTTCTTGCACAGGCCGCAAACAATGCGTAACTTTACAGGTTGCGTTTTAACCATTGTTTCCGCCACTATGTTGGAATGGATGATGAGCCAGGAGGATTTCATGGCGCGGTTTACTGCCCTGCTTCTCGGGATCAGCTTACTGATGTTGTTCTCTATCGGTTTGGCTGCCGAATCCCCGTATGTCTCGCTGACGCCGGAGGATTTCGCCCGTTCGCAATCTAACCTCGAAGTGTCCCGTGTCTCTCCGGAATGGACGACGATCTCTCTCACCGAACCCAATGTGGTGGTCAAGAATACGACCATTGGCTACGAGAGATATCAGCAGTTCACCATCGAGGGCGAACCGCAAAAATACGCCGAGGGCGAACCCTCCGTTCCACAAATCAGCCGTTTTTACCGCATTCCCAATACCGGCAGTGTGGAAATCGTGATCCGCGATGCGGATTACGAAGTGATCGAAAACATCAATGCGCTTCCGCTTCAAGTGGAAGGCGGCGATCAAATGGCCCGGAATCAGTCGGTTTATTCGCAAAACGCGTGGTACCCGGTCAGTATCGTGGAATTATCCGCACCGGCAATCATGCGTGATTTCCGCGTGGTCGGTGTGACCCTCCATCCGGTACAGGTCAATCCGGTCACTCGTCAAGCCCGCATCTATCGCCGTCTCAACGTGGATCTGGTTGCCAACGACACTCCGGGTGCCAACGAACTCCTGAATCCGCGCCGCCCCTCCGGACAATGGGCTCCCATATATCGCTCAATGATCGCCAACCTCGATGAGACCGCGCTGGATGAAGCCACGACTTCTCCCGGAACCTATATGGTAATCTGCCATTCGGATTTTCAGGCTCGCCGCTGGGCGGACAGTCTGTTCGAATGGAAGACGCGCAAGGGTTTCAACGTGGTCATAGACGCCCGCTCTAACTGGAATGCCGGTTCCATGATGAGCGCCATCCGCACGGCTTATTCTACTTGGGATCCCCCGCTGGAATTCGTGTGCCTGATCGGGGATCCGCAATGGTCCACCTACGGCTTACCCGTCAGTGGCTCCGGCGATTACGATCACGGATACGCTTTGGGCAATACCGGCGATGATATCGAAGATGTCGGTGTGGGTCGCTTGAGCGGCAATTCCTCCGAGTTGGCCGTTATTAATGCCAAGATTATGGGCTACGAGCGGAATCCGTACATGGCCGACACGATGTGGTATCACCGCGGCTTTTTCTATGCGGGTGTCGCGCACGAAGTCGCTTCCAACTATGCCCTCATGCAATGGGGCGCACAATCCTTCCGCAACTTCACCGGCGTGGATTGCTGCTACGTCAATCATGTTAGCGGTAGTGTGAACACTCAGGAGATCATCAACTATTTCAACCGTGGCATCTCGTTTTTCTTCTGGCGCGGAAGTTGGCTGAGTGAAATGGAAAATACGCTGGCCGGTAGCACCAATCCCGGCTGGAAACTGCCTGCCTGCTTAACCATTACGTGCGGAGCCGGTAATTACGACACCGGGCTCGGCACATCCGAATCCTATCTGGTGGCCGGGACCGCAACGTCGCCCCGTGGCGGAATTTGCGCTATCGGCTCGGCATCCGCCGCTACCCACGCTCCGCAAAACATCACTGTTACCGGCGGCGTCATTTATAATATTTGCAACCTTGGCGTGGAGCATATGGGTCCGGTACTGGCGGCCGCTAAATATTGGCTCAGTTTAGCGTATGGTTTCGGCAATCAGGAGGCATTGAATTTCTCCCGATACAATAACCTGATGGGTGATCCGGGATTGTCCGTCTGGACGGACGTGCCCGCGATTATGCAGGTTACTCACCCGACCGGCCTGAATGTCGGATCGCGTCAGGTTGCAGTTCAAGTTCGCCGTCAGGCGGACAATACTCCGGTCAAAGATGCCTTAGTCGTGTTGTGGAAGCGCGGTGTGGATTCGACCTACGTGAAAGGCTTGACCGATTCTGAAGGCAGCATCACACTGCCGGTGCGCGTCAATGCCATTGGAGAAATGTCGCTGACCGTAACCAAGCGGAACCACAAACCCTATTTGGTCTCCCTGCCCTGCACAACCGTTGAGCAGATGCCGATGTTCTGCCATTATTCTCTCGATGACGACAATTCGGGAGGGTCGGGCGGCAACGGCGACGGCTTGATGAATCCGGGAGAAACTATTGACCTTCCGGTCTATCTGAAAAACTTCGGCACGCTGCAGACGGCTACCAGTGTGAGCGCCAAAATTTCCAGCGGCAATCCGCGCGTCACCGTGCTGCGGGATTCTTCGTCTTTCGTCAATCTGTTGCCCGGCGACTCGGCCTTAGGCAGCGTTGCCTATCGCCTCTACATTGCCCCGACCATGCAGAATCGGGAAACGGCGCTCATCTCCATGACCGTCACCACGGCGGCGGGACAGGCCACCGGTTCCTTTGAACTGAAGTGTGTTTCCGGAGCCGCGGACTACGTCTCGCAGCAATTCACCGACGGCGCATTCAATCCCGGAACCACTCGACATCTTCGTGTTACGATTCAGAATAAATCCACGGTCACGATGAATGGCGTTACCGGACGGTTAATCTCTTTAAGCCCCTTTGTACAGGTGGATGATAATTCAGGTTCCTTCGGAAACATCGCTCCCAATGCATCCGCCTCCAATCCCACGGATTTATTCCAGCTCAGTTCCAATAGCCTGACATTCCGTGGGCATCAAGCGCCTATGCTCCTGCTGTTGACCACCGCCTCCGGCACATTGGACACGACCCAATTCGTAGTCTATGTCGGTTCGGCATTATCTACCGATCCGACCGGACCCGATGCCTACGGCTACTATGCCTACGATAACACAGACACGACCTATGAAATGCATCCGAATTTCGAGTATGTAAACATCTCGGGCGGATTGGGTCAGAACCTGAACATCAACGACACCGGCGAGCAGAATACTATTACGCCCATCTGGACGGCTGTCCGCCGCCTGCCGTTCCCGTTCAAGTTCTATGGCCAGGTGTACGACAGCATTACGATCTGCTCTAACGGCTGGGCCGCCTTCGGCAATCAAAGCTGGTTCCCCACTTTCCGCAACTATCAGATTCCGGGAATCATTGCGCCGGATGCCATGATCGCCGCCTATTGGGATGATTTAAGAACATCCAGCTCGGGCAAAGGCGTGTGGCACTATTTTGACGAAACCAACCGCCGCTATATCATTCAATGGAAAGCCGAAAACGTCGGGACGCCGACAACGGCGCTTGACTTTGAAATCATCCTCTTGGATACATCGCGCTACCCGACGTTTGACGGCAACGGCCAGGTGGTCGTGCAATATCAGGCGATTGGTATGAATCTGCCCGGTATTTCCCGCGAAGTGCCCGGCTCCACCATCGGTATTCAGGCCGCGGGCTGCGTCGTCGGTTTGCAGTATGTGAATCAGTCGTCGTATGCGCCGGGAGCCGCCACCATCACCAACGGCCGCGCAATTGTTTTCACGACTCTTGCCCGCATGCTCTACGGAACCGTTACGGGTACGGTTCGCGATTCCGCTACGGATCAACCTTTAATCGGTGCGGAAGTCACGATAGACGGCCACAGCTACCGCGACACCACGGACAATGCCGGCCAATACCACATCGAAAACGTTCTGATCGGAACCTACAGCCTCCGCGCATCCAAGTACCGCTTTAATCCGGCCATCGTTCCGAACATCATCGTCGAACTGGACAGCACCGTCACGGTTAATTTCAGCATCACCCATCCCGAAATCGCGCTTTCCACCGATTTCATTCAGGCTGAAATTGACAGCGCGCTCCGCGACACCGTCTTCTATATCATCAATTCCGGCAACGGTCCTCTCGACTACAAAATAAATGTGTACTATTCGGGAGACGAGAATCCCACGCCCTGGGATTCCGTCGCAAGCATTCCGGTATCGTCTTTAACTCAGGATATGCAGGTAGTGGGCTGTGAATTTGTCGGTGATTATTGGTGGGTTACCGGCGGCGGCGGGCCGAACGGGCAGAATCTGATCTATCGCTTTGACCTGAGCGGCGCCCCTCACGACAACATTCCGCAGCCATCCACCACCCTCGCGGGCTGGTTCGATATGGCTTACGACGGTCAATACGTGTACGGGTCCGACAGTCACGTGATTCTCGGCATTGACGAACACGGTCAGGTGCAGGATACCATCCCCAGCCCGATGAATCCCACGCGCGCGATCGCCTACGATCCCGCCACCGATCATTTCTGGGTTTCCGACTATACACAGGACATTTTTGAAATCGGCCGCCACGGTGAAATCATTACGCAGGTCCCCAATGAAGGCACGGATGAACTGGCGATTACCGGCTTGGCCTGGAATCCCGTGGATTCCAACGGCTGCAAGCTGTATATCTTCAGTCAGGATGGTTCCGGATCGTTGACCCGCGTCTCCCGCTATAATCCCGAATCCCGTCAACGGGAAACCGTGGTGGATCTTCCCTGTCAACCCGGCGAGCGCGCCGGCGGCTGTACGATCACAGGCGGTTGGAACAGCACCTTGCTGGTCTTCGCCGGGATCGTGCAGAACAGTACGGCAGGCGACCGCTTGAACATCTATGAAATGACGTTCAATACGACGTGGATTTCCGTCGCCCCCGATTCCTTCTTCGTCCCCGGCTCTGGCTCGCGCGATATTCAAATCCGGTTCAATCCGCAGACTCTGCGGCCCGACACCTACCGCGTGGATCTGCGCATTTCCAGCACGGTTCTCGATACCATACTTGTGCTTCCGGTTTCTTTGGCCCGCCTGCGCAGCGTGTCCGCGTCCGAACCGGTTTCCGATGTGGCGCCGCGGCAATATGCGCTGCGTCAGAACTATCCCAATCCGTTCAATCCGGCCACGACGATTCGCTATGATCTGCCGAATGCCGGGCTCACCCGCCTGACGGTTTACAATCTTCTGGGAGAGCAGGTAGCCGTCCTCGTGAATGAAAAGCAGCTTGCGGGATCGTATCAGATTCGCTTCAATGCGTCCGATCTTCCCTCCGGAATGTATTTCTACCGGCTGGAAAGCGGCACCTTCGTGCACACCGCTAAAATGGTGCTTATGAAGTAAATCATCGCGATAAAGACCCAAAAAATCCCGGCGGGTTTTCCCGTCGGGATTTTTTTAGGATAACAGAGCATCCTGCTCCGCGCGTCATTTATCAACTGAAAGCCATGCAGCGCGGTATGTCCGGCCCGCCGATGGTTTTATTGCGCGCACTGCCGCCCCGCTTTCCCACAGGCCGCACAAACGGCGTCCGGCAGCGGGGACAAAGCGGCTCCTGCTCCGCATGCACCGGCAGCGAAAAGCGCTTTCCGCAAATATCACACGAATACTTTTGCTTAGATTGTTTCATGATTTTTGTTCTGCCGTTGTCAGTCTCCTGAACAAAGTTCTCCGCCGTCGTCGGTCTCCTGACCGGCGATGGCACGGCTTGAAAAGAGCGCACGGCTCTTCCTGATTACGCTCAACCAAACCGCATCGGGCCGCGTCGTCCGCCGCCGCAGCCGCCCGGGGACTTATTCGCATCACTCACCGTGAGCGAAATCCTCCGCCATGAATCTTTCTCTCCGCAGCGCGGGCATTCCACCTCCCGGTCATCGTCGTGCAGATTGCGGAGAGCGTCGTAAATCTCCCCGCAGTTTCGGCATTCGTACTCGTAAATCGGCATCGTTTATCCTGTGTGTTGAGATTGTGTTGGACGTTGCTGCCGGAGGTCCTTGCGCATCGCCGCTATCCGGTCATGCAGCGTCTGTAAGGTATGCAATAGATCGTCGCGTTCGCCAACCGAAAAACTCTCCAGCAAGTGAACATGAAAAGTCTGACGGAAGGCATCGGCTTGTCGGGCGATTATCCGCCCGCTTTCCGTGAGTGTCAAATCCCGCACGCGGCGATCCGCCGCAGACTCCGACCGCGTGATAAAACCCTTTTCCACCAAGCTCTGCACGAGCGGCGTCATCCGGCTCCGCCCTACTCCCAATCGCTCCGCCAATACCGACG
>RPQS01000069.1 GCA_003818605.1 Candidatus Zhuqueibacterota bacterium
ACTCACCGTAGAGCAGACGGCGGAAAGGCTGCTCCGGGAAATTCGCGAAAAAGTCTCTCATTAACCGAAGGTCATACGCGGAGGCCCTACGTCCAAGGTAGAACCTAAGCAGGAAAAAGTGCGCACGAACGAGCGGATTCGCGAGGCCCAAGTTCGTGTGATCGCAAACGACGGAAGCCAGTTGGGGATTATGCCTGCGGATCAGGCTCTGGTTCTGGCACGTCAAGAGGGTCTTGATCTGGTGGAGATTGCCCCGCTGGCCACTCCGCCGGTCGTCAAGATCATGGACTTCGGCAAATACAAATACGAGCTGGCTAAGAAAGAACGGGTAGCCCGCCGTAAGCAGCAGGTGACCGTGCTCAAGGGAATTCGGTTGACGCCGTCTACCGATGAGCATGACCTGATGACTAAAGTGAAAATGGCCCGGAAATTCATTGAAGAAGGTGCGAAGGTCAAAGCCTCCATTGTTTTCCGTGGGCGCATGATTACGCATCAGGAGTTCGGAACCCGGATGCTTGATCGTTTGGCAACCGAACTTGCCGACGTGGCCAAACTGGAAATGCCGCCCAAGATGGAAGGGCCGCGTATGATGACGATGATATTGATTAAGAAGTAGCAGGCATAGAAAGTACGAGGACATACATGCCGAAGATGAAAACCAGGCGGTCCGCCGCCAAGAGATTTACGTTGACCGGGAGCGGCAAGATTAAGCGCCGCGGAGCGTTCCACCGGCATCAGTTGGTACACAAGAGCGCCAATCGCCGCCGGCACATGCTGGGCAACAAGCTGGTAGACCGGTCCAACGTGGCGCAGGTCAAGCGTATGCTGGGCATCACGGCCCAAATACCTTGATCGTTTAGACGAATTATCGAAACGGAGACATAGAAAATGCCACGCGCAACCAACGGTCCTGCCGATCGCCATCGCCGCAATAAGATTTTCAAAGCGGCGAAAGGGTATATCGGTCGTCGCGGGACACTCATTAAAGCCACGACCGAAACGGTCGAAAAGGCTTGGGCGCGGTCTTTCAAGGATCGCCACCGCAAGAAACGCGATTATCGCCGGCTGTGGATCACGCGCATCAATGCCGCGGCCCGCATCCACGGTCTCAGTTATTCCCGATTTATGGCCGGTCTGAAGGCAAAAGGAATTGAGCTCGACCGGAAGCAGCTTGCTGATCTGGCCGTGCATGATCCCTCGGGATTCGAAACGCTGGCTCGTCAAATAGCCGCCTGATGCGCAATCCCGAGCACGCATGTCCGTGCCCGAGCAGAAACAGCCTGAGATTATTTGCTACAAGCGATTCCGGTCTTGCGGGAATCGCTTGTTTGTTTTGTAAGCGCTCCGGAGAAAAAGGATTGTACTGATGAAAGAGCAGATCGAAAGCTTTCGGCAGGAAACCATCGCCGAGTTATCCAGCGCAAAAACGCTTGCGGATACGGAAGCGGTGAAATTCAAATTTCTTGGACGCAAGGGCAAGATTGCCGATTTGTTCAAGCTGTTGCCGAAGGTGGCGGCGGATGAACGTCCGCAGGTCGGGCAGCTTTTGAACGAAGTCCGTGCGGAACTGGAAGCGATTGTGGATGCGAAGATGGCATCGCTGAAACCGACCAAGCCAAAAGCTTCCGTGGATGTTACATTGCCGGGCCGCCGACCGTTTGTGGGAACGTATCATCCGCTCACGCTGGTGCTGCGCGAGATTGTGGATATTTTCCGCAGCATGGGATTCCGCGTGGCCGACGGGCCGGAAGTCGAACTGGTCAAGTACAACTTCGATATGCTCAACACACCGGCATGGCATCCCTCGCGCGATGAATCGGATACGATGTATCTGCCGAACGGTTTTGTAGTGCGTACGGAAACTTCGCCCGTGCAGATTCGTGTGATGGAATCGCAAAAACCGCCGGTAAGAATTATCTCTCCCGGTCGTGTTTATCGCCGCGACCGGCCCGATGCCACGCACTCTCCGATGTTCCATCAGGTGGAAGGATTGTACGTGGATGAAGGCGTGACGATGGCCGATCTGAAAGGCACGCTGCTCTCTTTTTATCGGCAGCTTTTCGGCGTGCACACGCAGATTCGTTTCCGTCCGCACTTCTTCCCGTTCACGGAACCGTCGGCGGAAGTGGATGTGACCTGTATTTTCTGCAAGGGCAGCGGATGCCGAGTGTGCAAGCAGAGCGGCTGGCTGGAAATGGGCGGCAGCGGCATGGTGGATCCAAACGTTTTAGCGGGTGTGGGTTACGATACGGAAAAATACACAGGTTATGCCTTCGGTTTAGGCATTGACCGCATCGCCATGCTCCGCTTTGGTCTGGACAATATCCGCTTGTTGGTAGATAACGATCTGCGGTTTCTCAGGCAGTTTGCGGGAATATAACGATTCGGCGTTAATAGCAAAATCAACCACGCGTCTCTCATGATTATCTCCTACGCATGGCTTAAAGAACTTGTTGATCTGCCGGTGAAGGCGGAAGAACTGGCCGATGTGCTGACGTTTCTCGGATTGGAAGTCGAGAAAACGACAACGTATACTCCGTCGCTGGAGAATACGGTTATCGGCGAAGTTCTCGAATGCGCGCATATCGAAGGCACGGATCACCTGACGATTACGCAGACGCGCGTCGGTTCGGACGTGCTGCCCATCGTGTGCGGCGCGCCGAACGTGCGGGCGGGCTTGAAAGTCGTCGTGATGCTGCCCGGAGCGAAGACCGCCGATGGTATGGTGATCAAAAAAGCGAAGCTGCGCGGCCATGAATCATTCGGCATGCTGGCATCCGAGCGCGAATTGGGTCTTGTAGACGAACATGCGGGGATCATTGAAGGAGATTCCGAGTGGGAAGTCGGTGCGCCAGCGGCGAAACATATTGATTTGCCGGATACGATTTTCGACTGCGAGGTGACTCCCAACCGGCCCGATTATCTTTCGCATGTAGGTGTAGCGCGCGATCTGGCAGCCAAGTTTCGTTTGCCGTGGAGATGGCCGGAGTATTTGCTGGAAGAAATCGCTGAACCTGCGGCATCGCAAATAGCAGTTGAGATTCTCGCACCGGATGCCTGTCCGCGGTACGCGGCGCGAGTCGTTCGTGGAGTCAAGATCGTGCCGTCTCCTTTTGCGTCACGTCTGCGACTCATTCGCTGTGGCGTGCGGCCGATCTCGAATATCGTAGACATCACGAATTTGCTCATGCTGGAATTCGGTCAACCACTGCATGCATTCGACATGCGGTATATCGAGGGTAAGAAGATCGTTGTCCGCTACGCAAGCGAACGCGAGAAGTTTGTTACGCTTGATGGTAAAGAACATGAATTGCGTTCGAACGATTTACTGATAGCTGACGCAAAGAAGGGCGTGGCGTTAGCGGGTGTAATGGGCGGACTCAACAGCGAAATTCGCGAGGACACGAAAGACGTCATTATCGAGTGCGCATATTTCGATTCGGTGCATGTCCGTCGTACGGCACGTTTGTTAGGATTCAGTACAGACGCCTCCCGGCGATTCGAGCGCGGAATGGATCCGAACGGTGTTCCGCGCGTTCTGGATGCCACAGCCGCTCTGATGCATTCGTGGGGACAAGGTGAAGTGCTGTCGGGGCGGGTGGACAACTACGCAAAACGGATCGAACCGAAACAGATGACGTTTCGACCGACGCGAGCGACCTCGGTCATTGGATTGGACATTCCGACGGCTGAAATGCAGGATACTTTGACTCGATTGGGGTGCGAGGTTCGACCTGAAGGAAATACTTGGCATGTGGCCGCCCCGACCTGCCGCCCGGACTTGGAAAGGGAGATTGATCTCATTGAAGAGGTCATTCGCATTCACGGATACGAGGAAGTGCCGTGTGCCGAAACCAGCCGTGTGGCTTTGTTCGGCAGCGACGATGCCATGTTCACACTGCGCCGAAAGGTCGTAGACGTCATGGTTTCGCTCGGTTTTCACGAGACGATGGCTTTGTCCATGTACACTCCCGATCCGCGTCGCGATCCGGCAGGATTTCCGGAAGGCATAGAACTGAAAAACCCGGTTACGGATGATATGCTGAGGCTGCAGGGTTCGCTGATCCCTCAGCTTGTTCGGGCCGCCGCAACCAACTGGCAACGCGGCGACCGGGATTTAAGAATGTTCGAGGTTGCCCGCGTTTTCGGTGAAGGAACAGCGGATGATCCGCGAACTTGGGAACATCAGTCGCTGGCTGGATTAATGACGGGACAAAGCTATCCACAAGGCTGGGCACATGTCTCGAAGCCATTTGATTTCTTTGATTTGAAGGGCATGCTCGAAGTTCTGACGGCCAAGATTTCGCTTGACAAAGTCGAGATTATTTGCTATGATGCTGAACAGACTGAAGTTCTTGGTGGTAAATTGCTTGCGAACGGAAGAGCATTGGGTAAGTGGGGGGTCTGGCCGACCGATGCCATGACGATATTGGAGATTGATGCTCCGGTCGGTTGGTTTGAAATAGACCTGCAGGCAATAGCGGATCAGCGAATAAGCGAACGAAAGTATTCGCCTATACCGCGTTTTCCGATTTCGTGGCGCGATATTGCGATCGTTGTCAGTGAAACGGTTTCCTCTGCGGAAATCTTGCAGACCATTCGAAAGTTCGGGGGTGAACTTTTAGTGAAAGCGGAACCGTTTGATGTTTTTCGCGGTGAAAAGTTAGGATTAGGCCGTAAATCCATAGCGATCCGTTTGGAATTCTCGCATCTTGAACGGAGCTTGGAATCGGCGGAAGTGGATGAATGGGTTGAGAAAATCGTACAAGGGTTAAAACAGGAACACGACGCGAGTCTTCGCTGAACATGACAAACAGTTTTTTTGATTCGGAGAATAATTCTGCTCTGGTGGATCCGAAATCCCTGGAGACTCTTGAACTCAGGATCAGCCAGATTCTGGACAAGCTTAAGATTCTGCAGGATGAGAAGCTGGAGCTGCAAAAACAGGTCGCAACTTTGCAGACACGGTACAATGAAGCCGCAGCTAAAGCGGACGAGTTAAGCCGTGAATGCGAGTCTCTCAAGCACAATCAACGTGACGTGAAACAGGAGGAACTCATCCGCTCCAAGATCGCGGCATTGTTGACCAAGCTTGAAGGGGCTTAGTCGGATCGTTGGAAGGTCGAATTCCAAATGACCGACGATAACAACAAAATGCGACCCGTTGGGGATCGGGAGACGACTGTGAGAGTGACCATTTTAGGTCAAGATTACCCCGTGCGGGCCGATGCAGATGCAGATTATGTTCGTGAGATTGCTGCTTTTGTGGATGCGCGAATGCGCATGATTCAGAAAGCGGATCCGGATCGTCCGTCGTTGCACATTTCGATTCTGGCCGCGCTGAATTTAACTGACGAATTGTTCACGTTACGGCGAGAGAAGCAGGAACTGGTGGAGCGCTACGAGCGCAAGGTCAGGGAGTTCACGGAACATCTGAATCGAGGGCTGCTGGAGTAGACAGGGTCTTCCGAAACCAAAACGAGGTCGGTGCCTATCGAAAACGTGCTCTTTTCAACATGCTTTAAAAAAACTGTCCCTGCTTGAGCCAGGCTTTTTCAAGAACCAACAGGAAAAAGCTAAGGGAGTTCGACTCTGGCGTCTATCGCAAGCCTAAATTCGCTCTCGGGCGAATTCCGCGGAATCCTAAGGATTCCGGTCAACGGATAGTGGAAGCGAGAACCGTTCAGGAGGATTCCCACCGTGTATGTACCAGGTTCTTGGTACATCGCCGCGTTCAGCAGGGATTGTTTTTTTAATGCAAGGGGTAATACCAATGGATAATATGATCCTCCTTTTGGCGATTGACGTGGTGACGGGAGTGGTCTTTTTCCTGCTCGGTTGGATTGTCGGCCGCCGCCTGATGAAGGCCAAGCTGATCGCCGCCCGGCAGGAAGCCGACCGGATCATCGCCGATGCGCAAAAGGAAGCCGAAACGATATTCAAGGAGAAGATGCTGGAGCTGAAGGATGAGCAGCTTCAACTTCGCAGCAACCTTGAAGCCGAACTGAGACAGAAACAGGACGATTTGGCTCGAGGGGAACGATCCCTGAAGGACCGCGAACGCAACCTGAACGTTCGCACCGAGGATCTGGACAAGAAGAATAAGGAAGCCGAACGACTCATACAGTCGAACACGGCCAAGGAGAAAGCTCTTCAGCAAAAGCAGTCGCGCATTGATACATTGGAAGCGGAAGGGCAAGCGGCGCTGGAACGCGTGGCGGGTTTGAGCAAAGAACAGGCGCTCGAAGAATTAAAGGAATCTTTGCTGGAGAAAGCCCGCGAAGCGACCGCCGAGATGGTCAAGGAGATGCGGGATCGCGCAAGAATCAACGCAAATAAAGAAGCCAAGGAAGTCGTAGTTTCCGCGATTCAACGCAGCGCGGTTGATCACGCCGTGGAGAGTACGGTGTCGGTTGTGCCGATTCCGAACGATGAAATCAAGGGTCGGATTATCGGCCGAGAAGGCCGGAATATTCGCGCTTTTGAACAAGCTACGGGCGTAGACATCATTGTAGACGACACTCCCGAAGCGGTTATCATTTCCGCTTTCGATCCGCTGCGGAGGGAAGTGGCGAGGATGGCATTAGAGCGACTGATGGCCGATGGCCGCATCCATCCCGGACGGATCGAAGAACTGGTCAAGAAATGCGAAAAGGAGATGCAGGAGCAGCTCGTGCAGATCGGTGAGGCGGCATGTCATGAAGCCGGAATCAGCGGACTGCACGCGGAAATCATTAAGCTGTTAGGCAGGCTCAAATTCCGCACGAGTTACGGGCAGAATATTCTCCAGCACTCCATTGAAGTGGCGCACTTAACGGGTTTGATGTGCGCGCAGTGCGGATTGGATGCGAAGTTGGGCCGCCGGGCCGGGTTGCTGCACGATCTGGGCAAGTCCATTGACCGGTTTACGGAAGGAACTCACGTTCAGATCGGCGTGGAACTGGCCAAGAAATACCGCGAGCCGAAAGTTGTAATCAACGCGATCGCCGCTCATCACGGCGATGAAGAATATACGTCGCCCATCTCGGTATTAGCGCAGGCGGCGGATGCAATTTCTGGAGCCAGGCCCGGCGCGCGGCGCGAAACGCTGGAAATTTATATTCAGCGGTTGCAGAAGCTCGAAGAAATCACAAACGATTTCCGAGGCGTGCAGAGAGCCTTTGCCATCCAGGCCGGTCGTGAAGTGCGCGTGATCGTGGAGCCGGAAAAAGTTACGGACGCGATGGCCGAAGTCATGGCGATGGATATTGCCAAGAAGATCGAATCCGAACTCGAATACCCCGGACAAATCAAGGTGACTGTACTCCGGGAATTCCGTGCTACGGGTTTGGCAAAATAGGGTACGCAGAGCCGTGCGCATCTTATTTATCGGAGATGTTTTCGGAAAGCCCGGCGTGGGAGCGCTTCAGCGTCTTCTGCCCGGGCTTCTCCGTTCCGAAAAGATTGATTTCTGCATTGTGAACGGCGAGAATGCCGAGCAGGGCAAGGGCATGGTGCCGGCCGTGCTGAACGAAATTTTTGACGCCGGAGCGGATGTCATCACAGGCGGCAATCACAGTCTTTACCGCGAAAAAGTACACGAGATGCATGACCGGGAAAGCCGGCTGCTGCGTCCTTATAATTTTCCGGAAGGATCGCCCGGCAGAGGTTCCGGCGTATTCGATGTCAAAGCCGGAAAACGCATCGCGGTTATCAGCCTTCACGGACGCGCGATGCTGCCTCCCAGCGATGATCCGTTTCGTTTAGGCAAGGCGGAGATTGAACAATTGCGCGAAGAGACACTGCTTGTTATCGTGGATTTTCACGCCGAAGCCACCGCTGAAAAAATGGCCTTTGCCCGCTATGTGGACGGATTGGCAACGGCGGTTATCGGAACACACACTCACGTTCAGACCGCCGATGAACAGATTCTAACCGGCGGCACAGGCTACATCACGGACGTAGGCATGACCGGTTCGCATGCGGGCGTGATCGGTATGAAAACGGAACACGCTCTAAACCGTTTTCTCTTTCCGATGAGTGCCTTGAAATTCGGCTGTGCCGAAGGAGACGCGCGTTTATCGGGGGTGATCGTGGATGCCGATTCCATCTCCGGCATGACAACCGCTATTCAGCGGATTCAGATCAGGCTTTCCGAATGAACCGAATTTCACAGATTATCGGAACAACATGGACGGGCGCAGGGCCCGTCCGTTCTCTTGTTGTCGGGGTATCCGGAGATAGAATCGCTCACGTTTCCGAACGCGGATCTGTGAGTGTACAAACCGAGGCCTTGATCCTTCCCGATGATGCCTTGTTGATCCCCGGATTCCACGATGCCCATGCACACCTGCTGTTCGGCGGCCTGAAATTGGGTTGGTGCAATTTCACGGGAGTGACATCTATAGATCAATTTTGCGAGATTCTGAAGCAATCCCAAAGCCATAGAGACGATGAATCGAATACATGGATTCAGGGAACCGGTTTAGATGAATCGGTGCTGCCGATTACGAGAAACGAGATTGATAGAGTATGCAGGGATGTTCCCGTTTTCATCTGGTTCCGGGATTTGCATTCCGCAGTCGTAAACACGGTTGGATTACAGTGTGCAGGAGTGGACAGAAATATAAAAAATCCGGAGGGAGGCCGGTACGAACGGGATCAGTCGGGTGAATTGACGGGCGTATTGCGGGAGGATGTTGCCCGAATCGTGGAGCGAAAGATACCGGAAATCAACGAAGATCAAGCGCGAAAAGCATTGCTCCGCGCACAAGACCACGCTCTCAGTTTGGGAATTACGGCCGTGAGCAGCAGCAGCCGCGCGGACAGGCTGCCTCATTATTTGGCTTTCGCAAATAGTGATTCTTGCCGCCTGCGAATAAATGCGTGGCAAGTTACAGAGAAATTTCACTTCGAGGAAGATCGTTTTAAAAGACAGAGCAGCGGCCGTTTTCGTCTGGCGACTTTCAAAGGATTTGCCGATGGAGCTTTGAGTTCGTATACGGCTGCACTTAATGAACCGTACGAAAATATTCAATCCACAGGCATAGCTTTAGTTGATAAAAAAACACTTGCACGATTTGCGAGCGATGCGCATCGGGAAGGTTATCAAGTTACGATTCATGCGATCGGAGACCGGGCGATCGGGATTTGTCTTGATGCCTTTGCCACCAGCGGCGGCAAGGCCGGAATATCGCCATTTCGGCCAAGAATCGAACATGTACAACACATCAGACCGCAGGATATTCCGCGATTTGCGGAATTAGGCATAATCGCTTCCATGCAGCCGATCCATTGTCCGGCGGATATGGAACACGTCACATCACGTATTGGTGCGGAGCGCGCCCGCTATTCCTATGCATGGCGAAGTCTGCTGGATTCCGGTGCCAGATTATGCTTCGGAAGTGATTGGCCCGTAGAAGATATGGATCCCTTGAAGGGCATTCACGCGGCGGTGACGCGGCAAAATCCAAATGGAAATCCTCCGGGGGGATGGCAGGCACAGGAACGAATCAGTGTGGACGACGCTCTGAAGGCTTATACTTCCGGCGCGGCTTATGCCGCTTTCTGGGAAAAGGATTTAGGAACGATTGAGGCGGGGAAATTTGCGGATTTTGCGGTTCTTTCCAAGAATATTCTGAACTGTCCATCCGCGGATATTCTGAAGGCGAAAGTTCTGATGACGGTTACAGGGGGTGAAATCGTCTATCGAAATACATCTTCGTTTTAACGCACACAGGCAGCAATGAAAACGCCCGTTGAACCGGGCATTTTTTGTTTATACATCATTCACTGTTTTGTGTTTTCATCCACTCGACGAATTCACGCAGACCGTCGTCGAAGAGCACATCATGACGAAACCCCAATTCGCGTTGGGCCAAAGTTGTATCGGCGAAAGTGGATATCATATCACCCGGTTGGAACGGCAGACATTTGCGTTTCAGCGGCAGACCAATATACTTCTCAATTTTATCCAAGAGTTCGCGGAGCAGAATCGGGTTGGAGGAACCGAGATTGAAGATGCCGAAGCGCGGCATGTCGGATTCTCCCCAGCGAATCGCGCCGATGATGCCGGACAAAATATCTCGAATGTGCGTGTAATCCCGGCACGAACTGCCGTCGCCGTACACCGGAATTTCCTCTCCGTTTAAAGCCAAACGAACGAATTTTCTGATGGCCAGATCCGGTCTTTGCCGCGGACCGTAGACCGTGAAAAAACGGAGGCAGGATATGGACATCCCATAGACATGATGAAACGTAAAACAGAGCGCTTCGCCGGATTTCTTCGTCGCTCCGTAGGGGGAGAGGGGAGAGTCCGTATTATCGGTTTCCCTGAACGGTTCGCCGCTATGTTTGCCGTAAACTGAGGAGGAAGAGGCAAAGACGAAATTCCGAATTCCGCTTTTCCGGGCCTCTTCAAGGAGAATGGCTGTTCCCCGCACGTTGACGTCGGCATAACCTTCAGGATCATTCAAGGAAGGTCGAACCCCTGCCCGCGCCGCCAGATGGACAACTACCTGCGGACGAAATTCCGTAAAAGTCTTTGTCAGATTGATTTGGTTGCGGATATCAACTTCGTAGAAGCGGTAATTCGAGTGATTTCGGAAGGCTTCCAGATTCCGCTCTTTTTCCTGTCGCGGATAGTAGGGATCAAAGTTGTCCAGAACGGCAACTTGCGCCCCATTCGCGAGCAACGTTTCGGTTAAATGCGAGCCAATAAAGCCCGCACCTCCCGTTACGAGAATCCGTAAGTTTCTTAAAAATTGCATTTAGGAACTTTGTACAACGAAATGATTGGCTGAAATCAATGTTTTGAAAGACTATGCAAATGTAACGCCGTCTAATGGGGAAATCAAGTGGATTACTTGATTCAATTCTATCTTGACAATAGACCGATTTTTGATGTATATTTAGGTTCTGTGAAAGGATATTACAGAGACAAGGCGGAGTAGCTCAGCTGGTCAGAGCACGGGAATCATAATCCTGGTGTCGGGGGTTCGAGTCCCTCCTCCGCTACAAGGGTTTCGGAGAGGCCGATGCGGTTTTCGTTCGGCCTCTTTTTGCAACGTGAAATAATGATTAAAAAAGCAGCTATTTATTGCAAATACATGTATAATGTAGCTGTTCTGATTGACTTGTGACTCTTCCCTTAAGAGGTCAGGCATGTCATCAATCGTACTTCGATGTGTTGAATGCGGAAAAGACGGTTTAGACGAATCGGAGGACTCCAAGCTTGTCTGTTCGTCCTGCCGGAAGGAATTTCCGAGGCACAGACATCAAGGCATCCCGGTGATCCTCAGCAGTAAGTCGCCGTTGAGTACTGAAGAAATACTTCGCCACCAAGTCAATCCGAAACAGGCGGACTTAAAGATAGCAAAGCGGCATTGGAAGACCGGCGTATTAGCCGAAATGATGCGAGATGTTCCGCGCGGACAGTTGTTGAATTTCGGCAGCGGCGATGGCGGAGATCGCTATTGGCTCGAAAAGCAGGGTTTTAAAGTCACCAGTTTTGATATTTACCCAAGTTCCTTCACCGACTATGTGTGCGACGGGCATTACCTGCCGTTTGCCGACGCGCAGTTCGATGTAATTACCTCGATTGCCGTATTCGAGCATTTATATAATCCTTTTCAAGCCGCTCAGGAAATCTATCGCGTGTTGAAACCGAATGGGATACTCATTGGCTCGTGTGCCTTCCTCGAAGCATACCATGCCTTCTCATATTTTCATATGTCGCCATTGGGATTGCGAGAAGTCCTCACACGCGCAGGTTTTCGGGAAATCGAGATTCATCCCGGCTGGTCGTTCGAAGAATCGTTGAACGCGCGTTTTTGGCTATGGAATCAGGTCCCATTGATTCGGAGAATCACGCTGGCCGTCAACCGCTTGAAATTCCGAATCGGCATCGGTTTGTGGAAAATCGCCTATCGGCTGAAGGGAAAGGAACCCGCCTACGATCTGGAATTAACGTTTGCCGGTTCGCTGCCGTTTAAAGCGGTTAAGTAGTAAGCAGACGAAAAAGCATTTGCCTTGCATTTCCAGCAAGGCTTTTTCATTTTCATAACGTCCCGTACACGATTAGCGTTTGGCATGCCGGTTTGAATGAACAGCGTCATTGAAAGAACTTGGCACGATCGGGTTCGCGAACATCTTCTGCATTGGATCGGACCCGAGGATCGAATCCTGATCGCCGTTTCGGGCGGAGCGGATTCCATGGGTATGCTCGCGCTGATCGCGGCTTATTTTCAATGGTCGCGAGACCGGATCGTGGTCGGGCATATTCATCACGGCATCCGTCCGGATGCTTGTCTCGATGAAGAACTGATCCGGACAGAGTGTGGGAGGCGGGGATTGCGCTGCGAAAGCACGAAAGTGGATACTCCGACTTTTGCGCGGGAGCGCCGGCTTTCCATCGAAGTCGCGGCACGCACGCTGAGATACAAATCGCTGGAAAGCATCGCCGAGCGGAACGGCTGCAAGTGGATCCTGACCGGCCATACCCTGGATGATTCGGCGGAAACGGTTTGGATGCGTATGACCAGCGGCGCACCGTGGTACGAGTGGACGGGCATTCCGGAGAAACGCGGGCGCATCCTGCGTCCGCTTTTAACCGTAGTGAGGTCTGAACTTCGGGGGTGGATTGACGAGGCTGGAATCCCCTTTCGGGATGATAGTACAAATCAAGATTTACATCATCTTCGAAATCAAATTCGTCTTGAATTATTGCAAAAACAAGAGGTTTTGTATAGGAAAACCATCCAATCTCTTGCTGAATCCGGAGCAAACCTCCTGCAATTGATCGAAACCGTAAGAAAACTTGTCCGTTTGCGATATCTAAAAGCCTTTGGTGAATGGCAGGACGATAGAATTTGCCTTGAAATTGACGGGATTTTCCGCTATTTTAAAGGTTTGAACTTTCTACCTGTCGAGGTTGCCTGGGCTGAAATGACAGGCGAAAAGGAGGCGCGGTTCGCTTCGGTTTTTCGCAAGCAAATCCCTCAGTTTTTAGCCGGCACCTCACCACAGGCAAAATTACGACTGCCAAACCAAATCACGATTCTGCGTCGCGGCGGAAAGATTTGGCTGCACCGCGAGAACCTTTCCATGACGAGCGTTTCGGTATCGTTAGGTACTTGGGAAGTACCTCAGCGAAAGGGGATACTGTCTTTAGAGCGCGTAAGACTTGTATCGGATAATCCCGCTGACGGATTTCGAATCTCACTCAAATTTGCCGCGGCCCCGCTACAGCTGCGACGTTGGCAACCGGGTGATAGGCTGAAGCCGCGGGGCAGACCGACGAAAAAAATTTCCGCATTGCTGGCGGAAAAAAAACTGGATCCGATAGAACGAGAACGGACTGTAGTGCTTGCCGATGAAGCCGGACCTTTAGTCGTTCCCGGAATCGCCGTAGCGCAACGGGCAGAACCCGGTGCAAGCGACCGAGAAGCCATACTTGTGAGATGGAAAACTGAACATGGAACTCATAGACACGATGACTGCTGAATGTGTAGGAAAGCCGCCGTATCGTTTTCGGCGCATGATCCCGCAGGATCACATCCGACAAGCCGTTGATAAGCTGGCGGAACAGCTTCGCGCGGATTATGCCGACAAGAATCCCATTTTCATGGGAGTTCTTAACGGCTGCTTTATTTTCATGGCGGACTTGATTCGCGCCGTAAACATTCCGTGCGAAGTGGATTTTATTAAACTATCCAGCTATCGGGATGCCATGACATCAGGCGACGTCAATCTGGTGAAGGATATTGACGCGAATCTGGTAGGCCGTCATGTGATTCTGGTCGAAGACATCGTGGATACGGGAAAATCGCTCGGATTTCTCCGTCGCCACCTGATGAGTAAGAAACCGGCCAGTCTCGTGATGGTTTCCATGTTCGTCAAGGAAAGAGACAAATTGGATGATGCCGTCGCCGAATATGTCGGCACGATCATCCCTGACGAGTTTGTGGTCGGCTACGGACTGGATTACGCCCAGCAATGGCGACAACTGCCCGATCTTTACGTACTTGACAAGGATCAATAATCCCGTGGAACAGGAACCGCAGAAGAACAAAGACCGCAAATCGAAAAAATCACCGGATGACCGGATCGAGTGGCGTCGCGCGACCTTCACACTCTATATCCTGTTATTGATCGTTCTGGCCTTGATTGTACTCTCACAACTTTTCGGACAGCGGGCATCGGAAGTGGAAATCCCCTATTACCGGTTCGAGGAGCAGATTGCCGCCGGAGACGTACGGCAGGGTATGATTGCCGGACAAACCTTTCACGGAATTTATAAGAACGGCGGGCGCTTCCGCACAACGCTGCCTCCGAATCTGGACAGCGGCATGCTGGATCGCTGGCGCGGCAGCGGAGTCGCGCTTGATTTTAAGATTAAGCGACCCGATTTGGGAACCTATCTTCTCAACATTCTTCCGTGGATCGGATTAGTCGTATTTTTTATTTTTATGCTCACCCGAATGCAGGGAATGGGAGGCCCGAAGGGATTATTCTCCTTCGGCAAGAGCAAAGCGCGATTAGTCAGCGAATCCAAACCTAAGATTACGTTTTCCGACGTTGCCGGTGCGGAGGAAGCGAAGCAAGAGCTGTACGAGATTATCGAGTTTCTGAAAAATCCGCGGAAATTTGTGAGGCTTGGCGGTCGTATTCCGCGTGGATGCCTGTTATTGGGACCTCCGGGAACGGGCAAAACTTTGCTGGCCAAAGCGGTAGCGGGCGAAGCCGGCGTTCCGTTCTTTTCCATCAGCGGGGCGGAATTTGTCGAGATGTTTGTGGGAGTCGGCGCCAGCCGAGTCAGAGATCTTTTCGAAAACGGCAAGAAGAATGCACCGTGCATTATTTTTATTGATGAAATTGACGCCGTGGGACGTCATCGCGGAGCGGGACTGGGGGGCGGACATGATGAGCGCGAACAAACACTGAATCAGCTGTTGATTGAAATGGACGGCTTCGAAGAGAACGATGGCGTGATTCTGATTGCCGCCACGAACCGTCCCGATATTCTCGATCCGGCGCTGCTTCGCCCGGGACGATTTGACCGTCAAATCGTAGTGGACCGTCCCGACGTTCGCGGACGGCTGGGCATTCTGAAAGTCCACGCGAAAAACAAGCCGCTGGCCGAAGATGTGAATTTGGAAACAATCGCCAAAGGCACTCCGGGCATGGCGGGGGCAGAACTGTCTAATCTCATGAATGAAGCGGCGCTGATCGCCGCGCGACGAGACGCAGACCATTTGACGATGGTGGATTTGGAAGCGGCTAAAGACAAAATCATGATGGGCGTAGAACGTAAATCCGTACTCATTTCGGATGCCGAGAAAAAATCAACGGCCTATCATGAAGCGGGACACGTCCTGGTGGCCAAGTACGTCGCCGGGGACCCGGTGCACAAGGTCACGATTATTCCCCGCGGACGCGCCTTGGGCGCCACTCACTTTGTGCCGCTGGATGACCGACACAGTTACTCGCGCACGTATCTGGAAGGCCGTTTGGCAATTCTCATGGGCGGCCGTGTAGCGGAGAAAGTGGTATTCGAAGAGTTAACCAGCGGTGCAGCGGATGACTTAAAACGTGCGTCCGAAGTTGCCAAGCAGATGGTCACGCAGTGGGGAATGTCGGATCAATTGGGACCGATTGCTTACGGACAGAAGGACGAGGAAGTTTTTCTTGGCCGCGACTACACGCACATTCAAGATTACAGCGATGCTACGGCTCGGACGATTGATGAAGCCGTGCGCACCATCGTAGACAAGGCGGTTGCCACCGCCGAAAAGATCATCCTGCGGGAGCGCGACCGTCTGGACGCCTTAGCCAAGGCCTTGATCGAATCCGAGAGTCTGGATGCCGCCGAAATAGACGGAATTCTCAAATTCGATTCTCAATCGCAAACTTCCGCATAAACGCAGAAGTTTAGGAGCAAGTCGAGTCACATGGATCCTCGCGAGGAAGAAGAACTCCGCCATCTTGTGCGCAAGGAATTGGAGGCCCGCGAGCGGATGCGGCGGGAACGGGAAAGTGATTTACGGGTCCGCCGGGAGGCCGGCGGATTGTCCGTGGACCGCAAACGCATCATTGAAGCGGAAATCGAAGACTTCTATCTAAGCAAGGGGTATCGCCGTTTTGAAAACGAAGACGGCGAATTGGAATGGCTTTCGGACGAAGAATTGCGTGAACGCGAAGGGCAGCTTCCCATTGACATGGAGGAGTTGGACGTTGAACAGCGCCGCGTTCGCAACCGTTTTATCCTTTTGGCCATACTTGGTTTTCTCGGCGTCGTGCTGCTTTTCATTTTGATGCAGGATCGAACCGGGAGCATCCAAGTCATCAGCAATATTCCCGGCGCCACGGTTGTTCTCAACGGTTCTCCCACCGAATTTCTGACAGACTGCCGGTTGGAACACGTGAAAGCCGGTCCGCACATGATTTCCATATCCAAATACGGCTATGTTCCGGATGGGGCGGCGAACGCCCGCGTGGATCTGAAAGCCGGACACAATGAAGTCGTTGTTCTGAAACTCAAACCTCACTACACGGACAGCCTTGGTAGATCGCGCTAAAATAGAAGCGGCCGTAACGCAAATACTCGAAGCGATTGGAGAAGATCCGCAACGGATCGGTCTGCGCGAGACTCCGCAGCGCGTCGCGACCATGTTCGAGGAAATCTTTTCGGGTATCGGCAAGAAACCGGAAGCGGAACTCAAGGTGTTCACGGCCGAACACCATGAAATGATTATCCATCGGGACATCCCGTTTTACTCGATGTGCGAGCATCATTTGCTGCCGTTCTGGGGCTTTGCGTCTATTGCTTATATTCCGAAAGATTCCAAGGTGACCGGTTTTTCTTCTTTAGCCCGCATTGTGCGTGTCTTGGCGCAGAGGCCGCAGCTGCAGGAAACCATGACGACGGGCCTTGCGGATGCGATCATGGAAACGCTTAAGCCAATGGGGGTGTTTGTTGTCGTGCGCGCGCAGCATCTTTGCCTGATGATGCGCGGCGAAAAAGTCCATGGCTCATGGACGGTAACTTCTGCCGTTCGCGGCGTAATGACCAGTCAGGCGACGAGGCTGGAAGCGCTGCATCTGATGGACGGCCATTAGCCCGCCATGAACCGCATATGGAAACACCGCACGGGGGAATGCAGACTGGGCAGGCGAACACTCCTGATGGGAATCGTGAACATCACGCCTGATTCGTTCTCCGACGGAGGCAGATTTTTTAATCACCGGTCGGCCATCGAGCAAGCATTGAAGCTACAGGAAGAGGGCGCTGATCTTCTCGATTTGGGAGCGGAATCCACGCGGCCCGGCAGTGAACCCGTTGCCGCTTCCGAGCAATTGAACCGTCTCCTACCGGTACTCGACGGACTTCGCACGCGCATTACATCCCCGATTTCCATAGACACCAGTCTGGCCGAAGTTGCGGCTGAATGTTTGCGCAAGGGGGCATCCATCATTAACGACGTTTCCGGTTTTCATAAGGATGAACTTTTACCGGAAATCTGTGCACAACATGGCGCGGGAGTAGTGTTGATGCATCTTCGCGGCACGCCAAAAACCATGCAGCAAGATCCTCGGTACGGTGATTTGATTGCTGAGGTCAAAGAGTACTTACGCGAAGGGATCGCGGCGGCGGAAGCGGCCGGAATTCGTCGCGAACAGGTTGTAGTAGATCCCGGTCTCGGGTTCGGGAAGACCTTCGACCAGAATTACCAACTGTTGAGCGGACTTCACTCTTTCGCTGATTTGGCTGCCGGACTATTGGCGGGGCCTTCGCGCAAGGCATTCACCGGTGAGTTCAGCGGCTTGCCGCCGGACGAGCGGCAGTTTTCCACCGCAGGAGCCGTAGCCATTGCCGTTCTTGCCGGCGCAGACGTTGTGCGCGTGCATGACGTTGCGGAAATGAGGCAGGTCACCGACATCGTAGACCGTTATCGGGAGATTCATGAGCGACACACCGGCTGAAATTCAGATCGTTCCGATGGCGGCCAATCATCTTGCGCCGGTGCTGAAAATCGAGAAGACGGTTTTCCGCGACTCATGGACGGCATCGAGCTTTCTGGAAGTGATCCGCATGTCGGACAAGAGCTGGGTGGCATTGAGCGGCGAAGGCGTCGCGGGTTATCTCGTGACGCAATGGGTACTGGATGAAGTCCATATTCTGAATCTGGCGGTGACCGTTCCGATGCAGCGGCAGGGTATTGCGGCGAAGTTGATGCAATTTCTGATTGATCTTTGCGGCAACAGCGGAATGCGGGATCTTTTTCTTGAAGTCCGGGTATCCAATCTCCCGGCGATCAGCCTATATCA
>RPQS01000070.1 GCA_003818605.1 Candidatus Zhuqueibacterota bacterium
CATAGCCCTCAGGGACTAGCGCTTGCCAAAGATACTGGTAAGTTGCCACGTTCAACAAAAACCCATGTCCAAAACTGATGACAGGGAATCCTTCCGCCGGTGGCACGGCTACAGGCGTATTGTCACCTGTCGAAGTTGCGGGATAATACACGTCCGTGGGCACTTGCCGGTTTGATCGTGACGAATCTACATATGTGACATTCCGATGTCCAATCGGGTACTGCGCCCAAACCAGCGACGGAAAGAGAATCCAGCACAATAGACTTGTTTTCATGCGTTCCATGACTGCAGTTTCATAGGCCTTCATGCACTGAATGTCCTATCGGCTGACGCCGTGATGGTGATGGGAGATAGTACCGATAAAACCAGCATCAGACCATCAGTTCATCAGCGCAGAACAATCAATACAATCGTCACAGCAGCTGATAGTGTGAGATAATAGATACTCAGGGTTTTTGAGCACGTTGATCTAAACCATGAGTTTTTTCCTCCGGAGAAGTCCGACTTGTTCATTGAGAAGTCGACCTCCTCTTCATTCAGGCCGCGAACACGATTGTACAACGCCCTGAACGCTCTTTCTTGGGAAAAGAAAAAACCATCGAGTAACCAGAATATTGGTATGGGAATATACGCGACCAATATATATTCAGGTTTTGCTTCTTTAACGGTAAGTGCGAACAAAACAGAAACAAGAGTTAAGCTCCACCCCCGAATCATGAATGAGTGGTTTGCAATTTGGTTAATAATGCTTTGAATCATTTCCAAATGCTTTATTTTCTTGTCCATTTGAAGACCCTCCTTACTATCTGTTAGATTCTCTTATCAGATCGGAACAATCGCTTGCAGAGTCTGGATGCCCTATCAGCTGTCGCTATGATGGTGGTGGCGGCACCGTGAGTGCGAATCGGTTTTGATGTGCTTGATGCTCCATCAGTTATCGCTTTAATGGTGATAAACGCGGTGCGCCATCCTTCAATGTATTGCAGATCGCTTTCCAAACGATTGATCGATCATGACTGCAAGGGCATCCGGCGAGGTGACAGGTTGGTGGCACGTAAAGCCGCGGCACAGGTATGCCGTCGGTTTGCCGTTTAGTGATACTTTACCTGAAAGAAGTGATGTCAACTCTGTTGCCGAGTGCGAGCTTTCTGAATTAGTCCACACAATAAGGACATGGGGCAAGTAGCGATCGCGAATGACGGACCACAGAAGACGGCTCTGATCTTCGATCAATATCAACTGTGCGGGGGGCTCGAGGAGCAGCTCGACCGTCAACAGCCCCTGTGGAAATGCCGCCGGTGTACATGTCATGGAGTCTACGAGTGGCCGAACTTGCCCCGTGGCGCGCGCATGATACCACTCCTCCCCTGTCAAGCAATAGAGCTTGGCGAACAAGTTTCCGGCCATAGAAATACCAGAGGGAACGGCACTGTCATACGGATCCAATGGGGCGGTTCCGGCCACGGGGGAAGCGCTCATCGCGTAGAGATCCGATTCTCCAGAAAAAAGCGTGTCGACGGTGCGGGCGAGGCGAACGGATAAATCGAACCACCGCGTGTCTCCAGCCGTCATAAACAGATCAAGGAGACCATTGCCGAGGGCGCTATAATCAAGCAGAAGTTGGGTCTCGTTGAAACGTTCTCGCACGTAACTATGCCGAAGGCGCCCTGTTCTTTCGAAACAGTTGGTTAGCCGATTCGCTGCATGCTGCGCTGCAGACAAGTAACGTTCATCCCCAAGTGCGGTGTATCCGCGAACAAGTGCGGAGATCATAAAACCGTTCCAGTCGGTTAACACCTTTTCGTCACGATCCGGGCGTGCTCGTTTCTCGCGGGCGATACAAAGAGAGGCTCGGTCGGCGGCCAGCTGTTCTGCCAGTTCATTCTCGGAGAGACGGTATCGGGCTGCTGTTGCCGCCAGCGACTCACTCAGATGTGGAACTGAATCCCCGCCCTCACGACTGTCTTCTCCAGTCACTCCATAGATACTGCAAAATCGCTCTCCGCGCTTGTTGCCGAGAATCTCGATAATTTCACATGGCGTCCAGCGGTAGAAAAGCCCTTCTTGGCCTTCGGAATCGGCATCCAAAGATGAGGCGAATCCACCTTCCTCCATCTCCATTTCGCGCAGCGCCCAGTCGAGTGTTGCCTGAGCAACTTGGCGAAACTCGTTGTTCCGTGTGATCAGATAAGCGTCCAAATAAACCGGAACAAGCAGAGCGTTATCATAAAGCATCTTCTCGAAATGCGGAATATGCCATTGAGCATCCGTCGAATAGCGATGAAAACCCCCGCCCAAATGATCGTAGATTCCACCTCGCATCATCCTCTCGAGGGTGAATAGGACGATCGAGAGCGCCTGATCATCTCGGTTTCGCGCCCAATAACGTAGTAAGAAAGTAAGCTCCATGGCATGCGGAAACTTGGGTGCAGATCCGAATCCGCCGTGGTCTGAATCAAATCGCTCGGCGGCGGACCCGACAACGTTTCGAAGGAGATCGCGCCCTATCTCCTGCTCTTTGCCGGTGAACCTCAAGTTTGCCGAAAATGATTCATGTATCTGACTTGCCATAGAAACCAGCTCGGCACGTTTAGACTGCCAGACATCGGCAACGGAACGCAAGATGTCGAAAAAGCCCGGTCTTTGCCAACGAGCTACCGGCGGCCAATAAGTTCCCCCGAAAAAAGGTTTGCTGTCAGGAGTCAGAAATACGGATAGCGGCCAGCCGCCCTGCCCAGTCATGCTCTGAACCGCTTGCATGTAATGATGATCAACATCAGGACGTTCTTCGCGATCCACCTTGATGCATACGAAGTGTTCATTAAGGAACGCTGCGATCGTGCTGTCCTCGAAGGACTCGCGTTCCATGACGTGGCACCAGTGGCAAGCCGCATAGCCAATAGACAGGAACACGGGTTTGTCTCGGGCTTCCGCAGTCAGAAAAGCCGTATCACTCCATGGCAACCAATCCACAGGATTATGCGCGTGTTGCCGGAGATAGGGACTGGCTTCGCGAATGAGAGCGTTTGCAGTCAGGATGTAATCCTCTGGTTCATTGACTCGCGGCGGTATGTTGCAGGAACAAATGATACCCCGCACGCGAGGGATCTCGAGTGCGTTCGGGATTCATCAGTCATGGGTTTTCTAAAGACTTCCTCGTGGATGGTGGTGATGAAGGGACACGAGAGTAGATACTTCATGCGGGTGATTAGTCAGAAGCCACCACTTCCACTTTCATGCGCATGGGATCCTCGAAAAACACCGCGTAGTGATCCGGTCCTCCCGCATACGGATGGCGATCTTTATAGAGAATCTTCGCCCCACGAGCCCGCAATTCGTCCGTCAGTGCATCCACTTCCGCTCTCGTCCCGCCGTGAAATGCCAAATGGTTGAGCCCTGCATGACAGCGATGAAACGGTGGTTGATTGAACCGTTCTTCGGTCTGTACAAAGACCAGATAGGTTTCGCCGAAGATGTAGTCAAACCCGCGCCCCCATTCAGAGTACAATTTATATCCCAACTTCGGCAACAACCAACCCCAGAAATCGCGCGCTGACCGAAGATCATGAACGTAGATTTCGACGTGATGAAGTGCTCCTCGCATTATCGCGCCTCTTGTGATGAAGGATCTTATCTGTTTGTCCGCGATTCCTGTGCAGCCGGTTGCCATTCCAATGTCATGTCAGCGCAATAATATCGGGTATTACCGTTCCCGTTTGATCCGGATATCGGTGGTAGTGAATTGCCAATCAACCTTTACGCCTTGGGTATTGCGGTGTGCTTGCCAGTGGTTGGTTTCCCTTTGGTGTGTTCCCCATTCTACACACCAAACCAATAAAACGACTCAATTCACCGAGGGGTTTCCGGCCAAACCTCTATTCCTCAATAAATAGATAGATCCCGCCTTCGCCTTCCTTTGTCGAGAGGCGTCCCTTGAACGTTTCGTCCATTTTAATCTTGTAGCTCTTCGGGTGCAGATAGCGGGCGGTGAGTTCCACCTCGCCATCGTCGTACAATTTCAACTTGACGTAGTTGTACACATGGCCGTACTTGCGGTGTGAGATCAGATTGGTTGCAGAACTCACGAGAAAACCTTTCGGGTTGCCCATCAGATGAGCGGGGAAATACTCGTAAGGCCAGAGCGGCATGCCGCCCACTGCAGCCACCGTCGTGTCTTCCTTGCCGTCCACGAAAAGCCGACATTCACCATAGTGAATGACCGCACGCACCATCCGCCCCTGTTCGAGGGCGCTCAAGAGATCGGCAAAGGTCGTAACGGGTCGGGTCGCCGCGTACAGTGGTGCCGTCAGAAGGACAAGCAAAAGAAGTGTCTTGTGCATGGGTTCTTCCTAAAGACATCGGGTATGTTTGTTGTCGTTATTTTTTTACCAGAGCGATGTGGAACATGATGAGGCAGAAGCTGTCGTCATCTTCGCAATGATGGTAATTCGGGTGGCACTGCGCAATGCCCTCGTATACAAAACAAGCGAACCCTGCCACCTAACAGCGGAAGATTCGCTCGTCAACAGATGCCGTGCTTGATTGAATCAACGGCTGCATTGGGATTCTTTTCTAAGCTACTTAATTGACTTGAATTTATCAACAGTCGAGGAAGCCGATCAAGGTATCTTTTGTTTGGGATATTTTATTAATTATTCATAGCATAGGCGGTTAGACAGTGCTATACGTTCGCATGTGGCTTCGGCAGGCTGGAGGCGCAGGGAATGATTGGACTTCTACGCTCATTGCCGTGGCTGGTGCATCCTTTAAATTGCTGAAATTGCACGCAACAGCTGATTGCCGATCAGTTATTGCATGCTGTGTTTGCTGAACTTAGAATGGCGCGGGGACAGTTTAGGGACAGATTATTGGTAAAACAGAAGCCCCATAAGTATTTAACTTACAGGGCTTAGAATGGAGCCGCTGAACGGACTTGAACCGTTGACCTGCTGATTACGAATCAGCTGCTCTACCAACTGAGCTACAGCGGCTTGAAATTTTTGAGGAACTTAAGTATACTGATTTTCAGCAATTTTGTCAAGACCGAAGCAAATGCCCAGATTAGTCCCACTGCGGTTTTTTAGCCATCCGACGCTCGAAGTTGCTCCGCAATTGATCGGGAAGATTCTCGATGTGGACGGCGTTTGCGGCCGGATTGTGGAGGTGGAAGCCTACACGGACGATCCCGCTTCGCATGGTTATCGGCGGACGGAGCGGTCAGAGATCATGTTCGAAACGTACGGCCACGTGTACGTGTATTTCATTTATGGGATGTATTACTGCCTGAATTTTACGACAGACCGCGACAATGTGGGAGCGATTCTGATTCGGGCGGTTGAGCCGCTTTCTGGAATCGAAGTCATGCGAAAACGACGCGGTATTCATGATCTTAGAAAACTCTGCAGCGGGCCGGGTAAATTGTGCGAAGCTTTTGGAATTGATCTGGATTTTAACTGGACGAAAATCGGCGAACGCGTAAAACTCTATCATGGAAAAAGCGGTTTGGTGCGGACAAGCCCGCGCATCGGAATCAGCAAAGCCACCGATTTACAATGGCGTTTTTTCGAGGCGGGCAGTCCCTTTGTGAGCCGCTGATTTTTCCAATTTATTCAGCGAAATATAGCAGCTTTTCAAACCTTCCGTACAGTTCCGGCAGATGTCCAACACTCTTCCTTTCGCGAGCAGCAGCTTGCGGAATTTCTGGAAACCTTCTCCCCGCCAGATCTCTCCAAAATCTTCCATCAGAGCATTGCCTACCACGAATTCTTCGTTCTTATCGAAGCAGCACGGAACCACGGTTCCGTTCCAGTCAATCATCGCGGAAAACCACAGTCTGCGGCAGGATTGATACCGCCGTTTGGTTTCCCACCTCTGTCCGCGTTTTTCGTATCTCCGCAATGTCTCCATCTCGGGCAGAAATTTTCCGAATTGATCTTCGGAGTAGATCTGCGCGGTTTTGATTTCGATTTTATCCGCTCCCCATTCGGCCGCTTTATTTCGCAGCAGAGGAATTTCGTGTTCGTTGTGCTTCATCGGCAGCCATTGCATGACGATGCGCGGATTCTTGCGGCCCAGCTCCGTGCGGCGGCGGCGGAGAGTTTGCATCGCTTCGATCACGAGGTTCAGTTTGCCGCCGATGCGGTAGATTTCGTACGTTTCCTGCGTGAGTCCGTCGAGCGAGAAAATCAGTTCATCGAGTCCGGATTCGATCAGCCGGTCAATGAGATTCCGCTGCAGCAGCAGATTGCCGTTGGTGGAAGTCAGCGTGTAGATTCCGCGGTCGTGCGCGACGCGGATCATCTCCGGCAGTTTGTCATTCAGTGTGGGTTCACCCTGATTCCAGAGAGCCAATTCCCACAGTTGCGGGCCGACGTTGTCGAGGATCTGCGTGAAATTTTCCAGACTCATTTCTCCGAGCGGCCGTGTGAGCGTGCGCGCACCGATAGGGCAGAGCGGACACTGAAGATTGCAGCGGCTGACCGGTTCGAGCATGAGTACAATCGGCCTGCCCCAGACAATCGGCCGTTTGAGCAGAAGGGAGAGCTGCAGACTGATTGCAGTTGCTGCGGCATGAGCCAGCGAAATCGGGCGCATGGGAAAGTTTGCCATTAGGCTTTGGAATTTCTTAGAAGACATGAGCGGGAATCAACAAGCGGAAAATATTTTTGACCAAACGAACTGTGTTACCAGTTTATAATTATGGATATATGACGAATTTTTTTAATAGAATGGCAGACTTTGGCAGAAGTTTGGCAGAGATTTCAATGCTATAAAGCTTTCGTTTACTAAACCACTGTAAATAGTTCATGAGTCGGGGGAAAGTGATTCCTAAAGATAGTGTATGAAATGAGGCTTGTCAAGAGAAATTGAATATTTGTTCAATCATCACATTCAACAGGATTTCGATAGTATTGGCATTGGAGTTAGGTGACGAAGGGGAAAAGAGAGAGGGTATTAAAACATAAAGGCGGAACGGATTGCGACCGGGTTGCGGAAGACCTTAACCCGGCTCGGCGCATAGAGAGACCCCCCTTGTATTCCCCCCATAGAATGGAGGGAAGGGCAGACTATTTGATGATGACCAGTAGTTTTATCATCGGCGAAAAAGCGCCTTTAACCAGAATAAAATACTGGCCGGATGAAAACGACGAAGGCAACTCGAGCGAGACAAACTTCATATCACCGGGTGGGACGTTTTGTTGAAGCAAGGCCTGTCCCAGAATGTTATAGATGACAATGGAACGTGGAATGTCGCTGTGGGGTAAGGTGACAATGAACCGGCCGTTGGTGGGATTGGGAAAGATCGTGAACGAAGCATTTTGCGTGAAGACCGATAACTCTCGCCCTAAAACAGCTCCAGACATCCATTCACATCGTCCCATGTCGGGAGCGCTGCCGAAAAACGGCAAGCCAATATCCAGACCCGCATCTATACAAGGGGAAGCTGCAGACAAGCAGTATTCAATGCTATCAGCAAACAAAGGATTCAGAAAGATGTTGCCATAGGGATCGGTACTGTCACCATTGGCATTCACGGTAGATGGTATGCCGATGCCGGGCCAGTAGTTGCCGATTGTATCCAATACGGGTGTAGCACATTGCCAAAAGCAATTATTCGAAATTACGATCTGATGAAACGAGCGGATTAACGTCCAGACGCCGCTTGAAGTCGGACCCATAAATATGTTATTGATGACTTCCGCAAAAATCGTATCGCCGGGAAGCTGCGAATCCAACATAATCAAGTCGGTATTGGTATCACCGAAAAATATGTTATTATAGATACGAATTCGATTATGTGTAAACCGCGAACCGGAGAAATCAATTGCATGAATCGCAGCATACTCACCTTGACCTTGGAAAATACATCTCTCAATAATGATTTCTGAGGGATCATCAATTTGAAGTGTTACTGTAGAATCGGGTTGAAAGATGCTGGTTCGAATCGTGCCGCTGCCTCCTCCAATAATTGTTGTCGGCCATGGGGTCGAACTGTTGCTGAACAGACAACCTTCGATTATAAATCGAACCTTGTGTAATGCCGGACCATTTGGCATGCTGCAATTGCGGACGATTAAACTGTCGCGAGTGCTGTCAGAGCGGATTGGAGCCATGCTAAAAACACATCTCAATTCCGAACTGTCAATCACAACACGACCGCATCCGTTGAGCCTCAATCCGAACAGAGCAGTCCCCAGAAATGTTGTGTGGCCGAGATCGAGTGTTCCTGTGCTGTCCTTAACAAGGATGCCGTTCCAATAATTGCCCGGTCGTGTCTCGAAACAGATACTGTTCTGTTCAGTTCCGCGCGCAGTTAGATTTCCGTGGATAATCAGCGTGGGTGAACAGAGTTGCGATTCCGCCTGGACGTGAACTCCCGGCTCTACCGTCAGGCTGTCGTCGGCCATAACCACAACGTCTTGACGCATTACATAAGGCGAATAGTCCCGAGTCAACGTGCCACTTATCGTGTCGGGCAAGTCGGAGCGGGGATGGACTTCGACGTGAATGATCTCTTCATCCCGCTGCCCGATATTGTCAATCGCTATGGCGGGAATATTAAATGATCTCACGCCGAATGGGATTCGACCCGAAAAAAGCAAGTCGCTATTGAAATCCAGATTACCCGTCTTACGGAACCATTGTGGAATATCCGGGGCGGGTAATACCGTGACGAAGTGATCGTCACAAGCGGTAATTCGCAGTGTCAGCGAGTCTCCCCAGCGAGTATCTATCCAATTCGGTATCGTGATGATCGGTGGATGATCAAAACGGTGATCCCACCAACCGGCGCCGATATCGCTGACCGTGCTGTCCGGATCCTGATAGTCAGGATTACCGCGATTAATCGCTGGCGAAGTCGGCAGCAAATTATACCATTCCGAATTCGGATCGAACAGCGGATCGACATTCCGATTGCCCCAACCCAACGTTCTCCCGCCCCACGGATCCGACATTCCATACACAATGTTATAGCTGGGCGGCGACAATAATACTTCGTCATTCCATGAATTTACCGGCTTAAAAACCGATATTTCAGATCGCCGCGCATAAAAAATATTATTAGTCAAAGTAAGCTGCCGACGATCCGAAAAGCTATTATCGTGATAGATAAAAACGCGTGGACTCCAGCCTAAGCAACACTCATTATCAACGAAAGTGTTGTTGCGCACCGAAAGCAATGGTTCTATTCCCGGAGCAGAATATCGTAGTGACAAACTGTCAAGAATACACTTGGAAATTGTTCCACCGCAGTCTTCTATTTCAAATCGGGCGATTTGGCATTGTTCTACCGTTATGGACCTGCATAGTTCCATCCGGCAGTACCGTATTCTTGACAGGCGCCAATCCATGATACCGTTGAAGATGTTATAGTTAGATACCCAAATCTCATAAATATCCGAGTTCGTGATAGCACAGCCTTGAGTCAGATAAGCAGCGTGAACTGTCCCGGCTCTCAGAGAGTCGGCTCGGATACCGCCGTCCATTACGACAATAGCACCTCCCACAGACGTATTTTGTATCTCAGCCATTGCATCATTTACATTAAGCGAAAAGATTTTGGAATGTCGGATTCCCACGAAATTGCCGCGTAAAATAAAGTCCCATCCATCCGTTATCTCGGTTGTTGATGAATGAAGAAACGTGCTGTCCACGTTCAGATTCAGAAATCCAATCCCTGAAACATTTGCGAAGTTCAATTCAAACCGGCGTGCACGACCGGTTAGCGGACCCCGGATACTGCTTGACGAATGGGCAAGCGTGATGAAAACGGAATCCGAAAGCTGTCCAACGGCTTTAAACACCCCTTTGATGCGGAGGAGAGACTGGGGATTGGGCAGTACGATTTCTGTGCCACCGCTTACAAGTAACGTATCGGCTGCATTCACCCAGGCGGAATCCGCAATCATGTACGGACTGCCTTGCCACGTCCATGTCCCGCGCACTGCTCCGGAAACCCATGTTGTGTCCGCAAACAGTGGGTGACCGGTACACAGCAAGACAAGACCGATCAGAACGGTCCGCGCGTGCCGAAGATGTTTATATGAATCGCTCATGGGATTTTGCAAAGTAGAAAACGCTGAAAGCTGAAACACTAAACGCGGAAAGCGAACTCCCCTTTCTTGCTTCCCCCACAAAGTGGGGAAGGATAAGATTCCGGTGGGGTCAGGAGCCCCGGCTCGGCGAAAGGAACGCGAGGGGTGAGGGCACCCCGCGCAGCGATCAGAAAATGCTGAAAGAAGAGACCCCCTTTTTGTTTCCCCCATCCGTCTATGACGAGATCTCGCCAAGAGGCGGATAGAATGGGGGAAAGACAACTCTCGCGAGGCTATGCACAGCGCAATCTGTCATTCTGAAGGCCGTCTTCGGCTGAAGAATCTCAGCTCACCTGCTCAGACCGGGCGAGTGGGCATGGCACGGGGGCTGAGATCCTTCACTGCGTTCAGGATGACCACTTGTTACTTCCCCCTGCTTTAGCGGGGGGATGAAAGGGGGGGCTGTCCGCCTTTCAAGTCTCAAGTCTCCGGTCTCGAGTCTTCCTATTTCTTCTCCAGAATCACCATCCGGTTTTTCGGAATGACCAGCGCTTCATAGGCATCGCGCAGTGCGGGATAATCGGCAACGGACACCTTATCGCCCTTGATCTCCACGGTTTGCGTCCAGCGTATGACCGATTGTTCCTGACTGGTCGTGAGTTCGAAATTCACGAACGGATTGTCAATCACGAGCGGTGAGGGCATAAATGAGACCGCATAGCCTTGCGGAATGGATAAGGTGACTTCTGAGATCGTGCGGCGGCGGCCGGGAAGTTGCACCGGATACTTAACCTGAGGCAGAGCGGGATAAAATCCGGTCGAACCGAAATCGAAGGGCATGCCCGGCAATTCCACCAGCATTAAATCGCCCTGCTTCACGGCAAATTCGGGACATTCGAAATCAAGCTGCACTGCTACCGGTTCATTGAGATCAGCTACGTTGGACACCGTGAATCCTTTAACGTTCGTTCCCTGACCGAAACTGGAAGCGACGGTCTGCGTATAGATATCCCGTTCCTGCGCCTTTTGATCCTTGAATTGTCTCCGGGCCGACGCCGCTCTATCTCCCTGCGGAACACAAACTGCGCTCCCCGTGAGTTCTCCGTCCAGTTTCAATGTCGTGCGAATTTCGGTTTTCGCGCCGCGTGAATCGGCGGAACCCGCCGGAACGTTTAGCAGCATAGGCGCGCCCGCCGTGAGCATGCAGCCCGTTCCCAGCGTTGCATTATACGGCAGAGTTCCCGGTGTGTAGAAGTCGGCCGTGGGATCAAGCCAAATTGTATCGCTCTCCGTGGGCACGGCTAAAATAATATGACGGAATTGTTCCAGCACGGGCAGATTGGAAAACGGAGTCGAACTGTTCTGAACCAATACGGGAACGGGATTGAATCCGTAAGCGCGCAGCAGTGACGTCAGCAAAACAGCCTTATCGCGCGGATCGCCGTATTTATTCTGCCACACGCGGTCGGCGGCATTCGGTTCATAGCCGACCGATCCGAACGCTAAACGCACGGTACGGATATTGAAAAGCATCCAGTTCGCCGTGTGCATCAGTGCGGGCTTGCCGTGCAGGTCGGGCGAAGTGATTTTCAAAAAACCTTCCACAGCCTGTGCGGAGGAATCCACCTTTTCCCAGAACCATTCCGCCACATATAAGCCCAGCGCTTCCCAATCGGAAAAAGTCGTCCATACTAAACGCGGCACGAGATCGGCAAGCCCGACGGAGTTCGGTTCGCGAACGATTTGCGGACAGTTCTGCATCGTCCAAATATACGTGATGCGTCCGCCTTGTTCGCTGACCAGCGGTTTGTAGTCGCTGTTCTGCATTTCGTGGCGGATCAGTCGCGGCGCTTCCGTTATGACCGTGCAGCGTTTGTCGAGAATCGGTTCATAGCCGCCGAACAGAGTGATGCCGCCGTCTTGAGGTTTCTTCGGCGGCTTGGCTCCGGGCTTCGGTTCAATGCGATACATGAAATGCAGAGCGGCTCCTACGGCCATACCGGGAAAAGCCACATTGCGCTGTTTGAGCTGCGAGTAGGCGGAAGCCCATTGCACTTCCGGCGCGCTGGTCAGCGTGAAAGCGTCGGCTTCCGGTTCGATCCATTGACCGTCGGGCAATCGCGTGCGCGCGCTTTCGATAATCACCGTGTCCTGATCCGCATCGAAGCGAACAGACTGATCACCGAATACATCTTTCGCGCGTTCATCGAGAATCTTGCACAGAAATTCCCGATGAACGATGCTTTGACCGTCCTTTTTTAATTCGGTCATCGAATGATCGAGAAGAATCACCGCCGAAGCCTGCGGGTAGACGTCCAAACCCGGAGCGTTAATGACTAAGCTGTCCAGGTTCGGCTGCGCATACGCGCCGGACAGGCAGAGAAACAAGGCAAATATTAAGAGCAGCATATTTTCCCTTTCGGATTCCGTGAATTCAAGTGACCGGTTGCGGCGAACCTTTAGCTCTTGACGAGCACGACCTGACCGCGAGCCATCTTGTCGTTCTTACGCAGCATGTCCTGCAGCTTGCCGTATTCGGACAGCGGGACGTCCAGACCGGAAAAATCCACGATGCGTTTGACCGTGAGCGTATTGCCCGCGCTCTCGAATTTGCGCGCCATGTGGAAATCACCGAAACGCGTATCGAGCGCTTCCGGCAGACTGCGCACGCGGTAGCTTTTCGGGAAAGTTACTTTTTCTTCCACGCGCACCGCGAACGTGGACTCCAACCGCAAATCGTAGCGGCGTTTGGTCAGCTCGGAACCGTTCAGGAAGTACGGTGTGAGAAAATCCCACGTTTGCGATTGCCCCGGCACCTTGAACAGCAGATACGATCCGGCGGGAACGGAATAGTTCTCGGCATGAATTTCAACGTGAATTCCTACGTTGCGCGAGAAGTCCATCGCATCGGTAAACGAGAGCGTGTCGAGCTTGATGGACGGATGGACATTCTGCACCAACTGCTTGAAAAGATCCGTCCGCCGCTGCGGCGGCATGCTCTGCAAGACTGTGCGCATAATCAGATCGGGAAAGCCGCGCGTAGAAATATGGATCACCGATTTGAACAGGCCTTTCTCGTCCAGCCGACTGTCGGCGCGAATCTCGAACAGATTTTTATCGGATGGTTCGACGGGGATATACTCGAGTGTTTCCCCTTTTTTGTTGCAGACCAGAATCGGTTTGTCCTGTTCGTTGGCCGCCAGATATTCCTTTGTCTTTTCCACGGTGGGATCCACCAGAATCCGATGGCCGTCCACATATGCCGCGACGATGGCGTGATTGAACAATCCGGCCGGTATCTCCTTGTCAATTTTCCATGCAGCGTTGCACAGAACGACGTCGGCCGGAATGCCGATTTCGCGCAGCATGGTCACCATCAGCACCGCTTTATCGCGGCACACGCCGTATTTATTGCGCAGCGTCACCGTCGCGGGTTCCGGTTTGTAGCCCGCCTTGCGTCCGCTGAGAGACGTTTCCACGTAGCGGATATCGTTCGAAACGAAATAGAAAACGGCCTGCAGCTTTTCTTCCGTATTTTTCTTGCCCTTAATGAGATCGTTTACGGTGGTGCGCACGTTTTCATCCGCCGTGATTTCCGGTGCCGACAGACTGTCATACCAGTGCGACCACGTTTGCCAGTCGGGAACCGTACTTAAAACCAAACTTTTTAACACTTCGGGAACAGGCGGCATCCCCGGTTCGGGAACGATCTGTGGAATGTTTTCCATTGTCCATAGATAACTCGTACGGTCTCCGGATGTGGATTTCACGCCGGGAATTTCCCCGTTGCGTGTCTTCCACTTGAACTTCATCGAAGCGGGAGCGTTGATCTCCACGTACTTCTGCTTGATCGGATCGCCGCCTTCAAAGGAATCGTAATAATCGAAATGTCCGTCCATGGGAACCTCTCTCGTGATCTCCCGCAGAGCCACTTCGATCTCGGCTCCCTGCATGAGTTCGGGGAAAGTGATAATCTTCTCTCGCACATTTTGCAGATAAAATTTGTCAAAGGCGGGAAAAGGCACATCCTTAATGGACTCCGGACTGACGTCCACGATCTGACCCGACGGCAGATGCACACGCGCCGTGATGATTTCCACCGTGTCATACTGAAGATTGTACACGGTGACGTCCTGCGCGTACTCCCGGATAGCCCGGTCGGTAAGCACGGCCGTACGATAGTGCCGCAGAATGTCCGACTTGCCGTCGGCTTGTACGACCACGCGGGTGCAGTCGTATTTTACCAGCGCATTGGCCGGTTCAAACGGGAATTCCTGCGGCTTGGGCTGTTCGGGAACGGGCTGTGCGAACGATGCACACAGGAGTCCGAATAGGAGAACCGCGCCAGCGGTGAAACGCAACATAAAACCTCCGCGTATAAAAAAAGCTGAAAAGCTGAAATTCTGAAACACTGAAAGAAGGCACTCCGTGATCGCCGAGCCGGGTTAAGTCCTCGCAACCCGGCCGGAATCCGATCAACCAGAATATCGTCGGATATAGTCTCGCACCCGGATTTTTCTTGCGGTGTTCGCGGAACTCATGAAGCGGATTGTACCGAAAATCGGCCGTTCCGGAGCCCATGGGCGGTCATAGCGTCCCAACACCCAGAAAATGCCGCTGTAAGAATTCGGATCGCGTCCGTCCAAAGCATATGTGTCGTTGAATTCGATCATGATCTCCGCGGCTTCTGCAGGAGCGCGCGTCCACTCCAAAATTTTCTTGCCCCACAACATGCGCAAATAATTGTGAATCGTCCCATCGCGCACGAGTTGCGTTTGCGCGGCGTTCCAAAGCGGATCATGCGTAGCGGCGGATTCCAATTGCGCGCGCGTATAGACGTAGGGTCGAATATCCGCCGCGTGTTCCTTCAGCGTGCGCTGCGCCCACACGGGCAAGGAATCGAAGCGGTCGTAATCATCGCGCTGCGCGCAAAAATTATATCCCAATTCCCGCCACGTGACTAATTGATCGAGAAACGCTTCCGCGGATGGACTGCAACCCCACCAACCCTCGCGTTTGCCGGATGTTTTCGAACTGAGATTGTCCGTATTCCACTTTTCCCGCCGCATGATTTGCGAGAAAATCCGATGAGCCGAAATCTGTCCTGAATGCAGGTAGGGAGACAAGCCGCTTGTGACGTCGCTTTCCGGTTCGTTGCGTTCGTCAAGATAGCGATCCAGTTTATGCGCAAGAAAATTCTTGAGAGCTTTCTCCGCCTGTTTTGAGCCGCCGGCAATCTGCGAAGAAATCGGATTTGTTCCTAAGGATGCCTCCGGCCAACGCTCGGTGATCGTTTTCGGCAAACGGCAACTCGGCAGATCTACCCGCGCCAAAGGATCATGCGCCGGACTATTTCCCAAATGGTCAGGCAGATTTTTTTGCAAAAATCTGCGGAAGGCATACGCCGTGGGAAAAACCTGCTCCGCTGCTCGAAGCGGCAGCAAGCCATTGCAGTCTATAAGTTTAAAACGTACCGGGCACTTCTTCGCCGCACCGTTAGCTTGCTGCTGTTCCCAGCGCTGCGGAAAATCATCCGTGACCACGACGCACGCGCGCTTCATCAGCTCCGAAAGCAGAGCGAATCCCTCTCCCTTCGCACGTTCGACAAACGGAAAGTAGCGTGCGCATCGCTCGGACAGATTGTTCGCAATATCGCGCATTCCACTCAATAAAAATGAGTGCAAGCGTTCGGAGATCCGCGGTAAATCGAGAAAGAGAATATCCAAAATCAGCAGTGGCTTATTGAGCGCAGCAGCCCATTCCACCGCCCGCTGCAAACCGAAATTCTCCGTTGTTCGCCGGGCAGACAACATCCAGCAGAGGACGAACTCTCCTCGCGGATTGATCTCCCGCTTATTTCCGCAGCGAACGCGTATTTCGGGTACTTGGGAACGAAACACTATCACAAACAGATAGGAATGTTAGATAAATATCGTCCATGAAATAGTAGCGAGAATTTCCATAGAAAGCAACACTATTCATTGTATCTTTCTCCTCTTTGTAAACGAGGGGAACAGATGGGGGGCACTTTGAACGCAGATCCACATGCCAGCACTTACTATAACTGGACTCGCGGGTCAAGAATCTCTTGACAATGTGAAAAGTTCTCCGTAGCTTAGCTGTTCAAAAGCCCGAGATACGGGCTTTCCCGGCCACGCCTGCCAAGATCAATCTCTACAAATCTTTATCAAAGGTTTCCGATATTGAACGCAGCCCAGCAAACCCTCAGCCATTCCCGCGCAACCGATAGAGGTTTCAAATCTCCGCATACAGCGTATCCCATTGCGCATAAAGCGGAGGCTCTCTTCATTGCCGGAATGTGCATCGCGGTCGGTATTTTGATTTCGCATTTTACGCACCGTTTTGGCTTCTCACCGCGCGTCATTATACCGATGCACTATCCCGTGATGATTGCGGGCGTGCTGCTGTCTCCGCTTTATGCGGCTTTAGTCGGTATTATGACACCGCTTCTCTGTTCCGGTTTCACGGGTCTTCCTACAACCGAGCAGGTATTGCGCATGATGCCGGAACTCGCCACATATGGCGCAGTCACTTCCATGATGCTCCGGCTGTTTCCCGTGTGGGGCGGTTTTTCCGAGAAGTGGGGCAGAATTTTCGCCATCGGTTTTGCAATGCTGATCGCCATGATCATCGGTCGTCTTGTGTACATCGGATTCTCCATCATGACGGTCGGCACTCAGAGCTTTCACTACTACGCGATGATCGTTGTTGCTCCCGCCGCGCGCAGCATTATCGTTCAATTGATTCTAATTCCCCCTCTGGCGGCTCGCCTGCAAAAGATGATCTGATAATCGGGATCCATGGAACCGTCTTTTTTCGACAACAATCTCATTCGTTTCTTGGTACTGGCGGTCGCGGCATCCGGCATGGTCGGTTTCTTCGTTGCGCTTTCCGCGTGGCTCGGTCCGAAGCACATGACCGAGACCAAAAGCCTCCCTTTTGAAACGGGCATCCGCGTCAAGACCGATGCGAGCCGCCCGTTCCCCATCAAGTACTATCTCGTGGCTATTCTCTTTATCGTGTTCGATATCGAAGTGGCCTTTCTCTATCCATGGGCAGTCGGATTCCGCGATCTCGGCATTGTGGGATTCGTCTCCATGATGGTCTTTCTTGCCATTCTGCTTGTGGGTTTGTATTACGCCGTGCGCAAGCGCGTGCTCGATTGGAAATAATCCTTCCCCGCCGCATCGCCCCGCGTGCGATGCCGGAATCCGAAAATCATGCACCAGTACACTGACGACGGGCGCAATCCCGAAATTATGAAGGCTCTCGAGGGCAAGGCGTACACCACCCGCCTCGACAAGCTGCTCGGCTGGGCCCGTAAATATTCGCTGTTTCAATATCCGTTTGTGACCGCCTGCTGCGGCATGGAGTACATGTCCGTGGCATGCGCACACTACGACATGGACCGGTTCGGCGCCGGGCTGCCACGATTCTCGCCGCGCCAGGCGGACGTGCTGCTCGTCGTTGGAACCATCAACCAGAAGATCGCCCCGGTCCTGGTCAATGTTTATGAACAGATGACCTCTCCCAAGTGGGTCGTCGCGTTCGGCGTCTGCACGTGTACCGGCGGTTTCTACGACGACTACGCAACCGTACGCGGAATCGATCACATTCTACCGGTGGACATCTACATACCCGGTTGCCCACCCCGGCCGGAGACCGTGTTGAACGGTCTCATGATGCTGCAGGAAAAGATCCAGAATTCAAAGCAGGAGATATAGAAGTGGCCGAACAGCAACTTAGCAAGACGCTGGAGCGCATCCGGGAGCATTTCGCCGACCAGATCATCGAGATGCACAGCCCGCTTGGCATGGACCAGGTCACAGTAGCTAAATCCGCGGTCTTTGAGCTGATCAAGTTTCTTCGGGATGACCCAGAGTTGAGGTACAACCTGTTGAGCGATTTGACGGCGGTCGATTACTTCAAGCGCAATCCGCGCTTCGAGGTGGTCTACCATCTGACGTCGCTCCCCAACAACATCCGGGTACGAATCAAGGTCCCGGTTGCGGAACCGAATCCCGAGGTGGAGAGCATCACTCCTCTCTACAAAATCGCGAATTGGCTCGAGCGCGAATGTTACGACATGCTCGGCATCAGGTTCGCCA
>RPQS01000071.1 GCA_003818605.1 Candidatus Zhuqueibacterota bacterium
AAGAATCCCGGTGCGCTACGAGTACTGGATCGAGAACTACCTCGGCTTCCTCCACCTCGCCTGCATCCTGATTCTCCTCCGATATTTTTAAGATAAGCTCTAGTGTTTGGCTATTTTCTTTATGGTCTCTGCAAGTTCTTTCAGGTTATCACCAATATCCGTGAGCCGATTTCCGGTCTTTGTTTTTGCACTTAGGTACGAACCTGCAAATTGATAGCCTGAGGATTTTTTTATGAGCTTTAAAGCGCACGATTTGGCTATTTCCGAGTCGTGGGCTGCCCAATTTCGAAATGCTGATAGTTTCTCAAGAGAGTCCTTGTATTTGTTTTCCTTTACAGCTTGGATAAAGGGACTGTTGTCCGGTAGAAAAACATTCATTTTTTTAATCAAGCCATCGCGGCCCTTAAAATCAAAGTACAAGTCACCAGTTACAAGGTACTTGCTGACATCATACGGAATCTTCGAAGGAAACTTAACATTCTTGTGGGCAGCAAACGTTTTTGGATCATTGTTGATGGCAGCTATCAGCAATTTAAGCATGAACTCTGCAAATTCGGAGTACAACTTGATGATTGCAAGATCGAAGTGCCAATACTTTTCTTTATCTTTCAGCTTTGAAGTATTGTCGTTCAACCACTTTGAGATGACATCGACAGAATCAATAAACCTGTCTGCAGCACTTTTAACAGAGGCTTTTCGCCCTTTTAATTTGGAGTAGACATCTGATAATCCTCGAATGTTCAGTCCCCTTGTAACGTGAAAATACAAACTGCTGAAGCCGTACTATTCCGGGCGAATCTGGAGATCCGCCTCGGCGATAAGTCACTACATCCTTCCGATCAGGCCCTTCAGGATGGCGGTCATTTTGGGTTCGGCTTCGGCGAAGGATCGTACGCCTAATTGATCACCCTTTTCCCTTCGCGTACGGCGATATGGACAACACCCAATTCGGATTTCTTTTTCTCGAACTCTTCCGGAGTGTACGGGAGCACGTCTAAGCCTTCAAGCCGTTTCCAGAAACGATGGATCGAAACCATGCGATCATGCCAATTTATTCCGGCAAACTTCGACGAGACAACCACGAAGTCGTAATCACTGGGCTTCCAGTGGTCTCCACGAGCCCGACTGCCAAACAGAATAATCTGCTCGGGCGAGAACTCGGATTGCAATGCACTCACGAATTCTTGGATATCCTTGCCAGCTCTAATCGTATCCATGCAAAGAACTCCACAGTCAGGTTGTACAGCCGCGATGAGCGGTCTCCGCCATAGACCACTTCCGGCGATTCAATGGTGGCGTCCGGGTAGCGGGCATCGGTGTAGGCCGGGGTTAACTCGCGGAACAGCGTATCGAACTTCTGTTGGGTATTCGTTTGTTCACCGAGTGAAACGAGGGAATGAGTTCGCGGAGGCTCTGTCCCGTGCTGAAGCATGAACACGGCCTTCAACGCCATTTCGATAGCTTGTTGGCAATGGAAGACACACGCCGAGTGCTTTTTCGTTTCCAACATGATCTGAGCGACACTCAATTCATACTCTGCCTGTTCGATCCAACGCTGTATTTCCGGACGCATTGCCATAGTTTACATCCTTCCAATGAGTCCCTTCATGATGGCGGTCATTTTGGGTTCGGCGGCGGCGGCGGTTTTCAGGATGTGCGGGATGTCGGCAGGCTTCAGGCAATCGGCGAAGCCTTCATCCGTGATGATGGACATGCCGAAACACTCCATGCCCGCGTGGTTGGCTACGATGCATTCGGGAACGGAGGACATTCCCACTACGTCCGCGCCTAAAAGCCGCATCATGCGGTATTCCGCGCGCGTTTCCAGATTCGGCCCGGTCACCACCAGATAGGTTCCGCGATGGACTTTGATTTTCAGTTCCATAGCCACTTGTTCCGCCAAACCGATCAGACGGCGGCTGTACGGTTCACTCATATCGGGAAAACGCGGTCCCAAATCGTTGTCGTTCGATCCGATGAGCGGATTATCCCCTAACAGATTGATATGATCCTCCATGATCATCAGATCGCCTGCCCGATAGAGAGGATTCACGCAGCCGCAGGCATTCGAGACAAGCAGCACCTTCACGCCGAGTGCTTTCATCACGCGCACGGGGTAAGTGATCTGCTTCATCGTGTAGCCTTCATAGTAATGAAAGCGTCCCTGCATGGCCATGACGGACTTGCCCGCCAGCCTTCCGAAATGCAGTTTGCCCGCATGAGTTTCCACGGTGGAATGCACGAAATGCGGAATCTGCTCGTAGGGAATGACTTTGTCGCTGTCAATTTCCTTGGCCAGGCCGCCTAAACCGGTGCCGAGAACGATTCCCACTTCCGGCGGAGTCTTGATGTGCGGAGTGAGAGCCTTGACGGTCTCAGCGAGTTGATTTTTCAGTTGGTTCATCGGGTAAATCGGGAGATTCTTGTTCAATGAGATCTATGAGTTCGGTCTGCGCTCGGAGCAAAAAGCGCAGCCGTTTTACGTATCCATCACGATGGAGTTTTAACGAATTCAGTTCTTCCTTCAAACTGACGATTTGCTTTTGCACGTCGAACTTCATCTGTTCGGCGTCCATGCGCGCTTCGCGCAAGACCTGTTGTTTCTCGATTTCCAATTGCTCGCGCGTGTTTTTCTGGCTTTCCTGCGTAGCGACCAGAGAATCGCGGAGATTTTTTTCCATATCCTGATACGCTCCGAGCTTGGCCACCAGCGCGCGATTCTGTTCGCTCAGCGAGTTGACCTGCGATTGGAGCGCGGAGAATTCATCGGCAAGTCGCTCTAAAAAAGCCTGCACTTCATTCGGATCATACCCGCGCATCGAGCGCGAGAATTCGTGCTTGGAAATATCCAGCGGAGACAAATTCATGCAGTCCTCCGTTCACCAAACAGGGCGGTTCCCAGACGGATTTCGGTGGCGCCTTCCTCGATGGCAATGGGGTAATCTCCCGACATTCCCATGGAAAGCACCGACCAATGAGGCGGATTCAACTCGCGTACGACAGAATCAAATGTATTGCGAAGCAGAGCGAAACTACGGCGGATTGTATCGGGATCATCCACATTCGGTCCGACGGTCATCAGACCGGATAGCTGCAACGAGGGGAGCTTTAAGACAGCCTCAGCACATTTTAGAACATCGTCGGGAGCGAGACCGCTTTTTTGAGGCTCACTGCTGGTATTGACCTCGAGCAGAACGCGGATTGTTCGATTGCCCTCTTCAGCGGCTTTCGAAATGGCTTCCGCAAGCCGGATGCTGTCTACGCTGTCTATGGCGGATACAATCTGCACCGCTTTGCGTACCTTGTTGGTCTGAAGGTGCCCAATCATGTGCAGACAGAACTCAGGGCAGTCTCTAAAGAGAGACCCATCGCCATATTTTTCAACTATTTCTTGCGTGCGGTTTTCCCCGATGAATCGGAGTCCCAAGGCATAAGCTTTGCGTACGATCGAAAGGGGGAGTGTTTTTGTGACCGCTACAAGCCGGACTTCCGAAGAATGACGGTTAGAACGTGAGCAAGCAAAAGATATTGTTTCTTGTATTCTTAGTAGGCGATCTCGAAGAGAATCGTCTGCCGATTCCAATAAATTCACGCTGATTACCCTACCTTTACCAAAACACTAAATATAACAGTAAACCCTCAATTCTGCAAGATTAACTGTAGACGAGTTGAATGAAATGAAAGCACTTAATATGATAATATACAATAGTATCAATGACCCAAAGGGATAATGGTCGTGGTTGTTGGATTCTTGCCAATCAATCTGTTGAAAAACTACTTCGATAACACGGATGAATAGGGTTGATTTCAGTATAAAAATTAAGTACATTGATGCGAATAGACGAGGAGGGGAATGCCTTGTCATTTTCGCTGGCAAATTAATTAATTCCAGACGGTTGGGAGGTTCTGCGGACCCCAGCCCGAAGACCAAGTAAGCCTTCGGAGCTCGATGAGACAAAAGCTTTACGCCCTCGCTGCCCTAATTCCGATCCTGCTTTTCACAATGGGTTGCGCCTCAGTTTCGGCAACGGCGCAACGTTCCAGCGCAACCAAGGCAGTGCAATCGTCCTCCCAGACGGACGAGATCGGACGCATGTCCGAACGCGAGAAATGGAGTCTGGCGCGTGAGGCCTATAAGAACGCGCAAAAAGCCCAGGAACGCAAAGACAATGAGACCGCAGCCTATTATTACGAGGTCGCTCTCGAAATATTAGGCAGTCTGGATATGGCATCCATCGAGGTGCCGACGCGGCGAGTTCTCTCTTTTCAGCGCGATGTTCTTAAGAGCTATGACCGTTTTCTCGCCTCCATAGATAATCTGCCTTCTTCCGCCGGGCCGGTGGCCGTTTTGGAATCGAGTACGCCGGTGGAGGAGTCCAGCGAGGAGCTTCCGGATAAATCGGATTCCGACCGCGAAAACAAACCTCCGGTCATTAAACCGAATTCGCCGCCTCTGCCGGACATTCCGGTTACGATGAATAACCAAGTGGCAGGCCAAATCAACTTCTTCATGAATAAGGGGCGCAAGGTCATGCTGTCGTGGATGTCACGCGCAGCCGTGATGTTCCCTCGCCTGCGTCCGATCATTGCCGAAGAAGGCCTCCCGGAAGACATACTCTATCTGGCGATGATCGAATCCGGGTTGAATCCCCGCGCTCATTCCTATGCTCATGCCTCAGGAGTTTGGCAGTTTATCGCATCCACAGGCCGGATCTATGGTCTGAATGTAGACAAGGTTTATGACGAACGGATGCACGTCGAGGCTTCCACGCGCGCGGCTTGCCGGTATCTTCGCAATCTCTATGAGGAATTCGACGACTGGTATCTGGCGATGGCGGCTTACAACTGCGGGGAGCGACGGATCGAACGGGAGATTAAGCGATTCCGTTCTCGTGACTACTGGCGGATGAACAAGCTGCCGCGGCAGACGCGTGGATATGTCCCCGCATATCTGGCGGCGCGAGCTATTTGCAAAAATCCCACTCAGTACGGATTTCCACCGATGCCCAAGGAAATTCCGTTTGAGTGTGAACGAGTCTTGATCAGCGGACCGTACAAACTGGAACATGTTGCACAGGCCGCGGGACACGATCCAAGCATTGTGGCCGATCTGAATCCGGAATTCGTGCGCGGAGTAACGCCGTCCAATAAAACCGTGACGGTTCGGCTCCCGGCGAAAGCCACAGATCAGTTTACAACGCGGCTGGCTACGCTGCCGAAGACCGAAATCAAGCCGACGCAAGTTCATCGCGTCAGATCCGGCGAAACGCTGGGGAAGATTGCGAGCAAATACGGCACGACAACCAAAGCGATTTTAGCCGACCCGCAGAACAAACGCGTGAAAGCCAACCGGTTGAAAGTGGGGCAGGAAATCGTCATTCCGGTGCCCGGCTCTCCCGAAGTGGCGGCGGCCACTCCGAACGTTGAAACGGGAAAGAAAGAAGGGGCCAAGCCGAAGGTTTCCGCACCTGTGGCGGCGGAAAATCACGAGATTGTGTACAAGGTGCATCGCGGGGAATCCTTGGGGCAGATCAGCCGGCAGCTTGGTGTTTCGGTGGAAGAAATCATCAAGCAGAATCGCATTGCGGATCCCAATGTCATCCAGCCGGGTCAAAAGCTGCGCATTCGGATCGGCGGTGCGGGGGACAGCACGGCTGAAGCCAAGCCCGACAAGTCCGAACCCACTCAGGACGCTGTGGTGGAAGCCCCGGCTCCCGACAAAAACTTAATGACGGCGGCAAACGATTCCACTCCGCAGAGGCACAAGGTTCAAGCAGGTGAAACCGTTTGGTCCATCGCGCGAACATACAATCAGGATCCGATGAAGATATTGTCATGGAACGGACTGTTGCGCGACAGTACGATTTTCCCCGGACAAGAACTCATTGTCAATAGAGAGTAAGAAACCCCAATAGTTCGCCTGGGGGACGGGCGGGACACCGAAGTGCCGGAGTTCGTGGGTTGAAGAGGTTCCCGCGGTCGACGGGCGGAGGAGCCAGCGATGACCAAGCAAGATTTGGTTGACCGGTTGTCCGACGGAGTCGGTTTATCGAAACCGGAAGTGCAAGCCGTTGTGGACGGTATGCTGGCCTTAGTGATGGATGCGGTGTCCAGCGGCCAACGCGTCGAATTACGCCGCTTTGGCGTCTGGAAATCGGTTCAGCGAAAAGGCCGTCATTTGCGAACGCCGGACGGTGCGCATGAGATTGATCTTCCGGATCGCCCAACCGCCGTCTTTGTGCCGGCGGCGGAATTCCGTCAACGGATGACGGATCTGAAGGCGAAGAGCATGTTGAATTGAAGGACGTGGCCGCTCCTACCGCATGCGAAAACACTTTTCGGCGGGATCGCCCGCGCACCAGCGAGCTTACCAAAGCACGACCTGCCTAAGTAAATCACAGTCATTTCATAATATTGGTTGGATCAACCCTGCTCTTGTTTCATAGGGAGCAGGCTTGGAAAGGAGTCACTCTTTTGCCCTGTGGAAGAAAGCGCAAGCGTCATAAAATGTCGACTCACAAACGCAAGAAACGCCTGCGCAAGAATCGTCATAAGAAGAAACTTCGCTGAGTTTGCGGCACATAGGTTGACCGCCGGAAAGCGGGGTTGCCGCTGTAATTGCCGGAGCGGGCCTTGTTTCGATAAGGCCCTTCCGTTTTTATAAGCGAAACGAATCAGGCTGTTGAAAGCGCCGCAGTCGGCATAAACCTGCGGCTCCCACCTGTTTGATGTCCCAGGAAAAAATCTATACGGTGTCCGAGATCACCCGCGAAATCAAGCGGGTGATCTCGGAGAATTTCGGCACGCTCTGGATCGAGGGTGAGCTTTCCGGTTATAAACGGCACTCCTCCGGCCACCACTATTTCACGTTGAAGGACGGGAATGCGCAGATTCCGTGCGCGATGTGGAGGATGTACACCCAACGTTTGACGTTCACGCCTGCTGATGGGATGAAAGTTCAGGCGTGGGGGAATCTGGAAGTCTACGAACCGGGCGGACGCTATCAGTTCATTATTACCCAAATGCGGCCGTCCGGAATCGGCGAACTACAGAGAGCCTTCGAAGCGCTGCGCGACAAGCTGCGCTCCGAGGGATTATTCGAGCTGGAACGCAAACGGGAGTTGCCCCGTTATCCTAATGTGGTGGGATTGATTACATCCGCCGACGGAGCCGCTTTACAGGACATGCGAACGGTGGCCGCCAGGCGTTGGCCCGCCGCCCGGCTGGTTCTTGCTCCGGTTAAAGTGCAGGGATCGGGAGCCGCGGAAGAGATCGCGGCGGCGATAGACGCCTTTAACCGCGAAGGAAAGGCGGACGTTCTGGTTGTAGGCCGAGGCGGCGGATCGTTGGAAGATTTATGGGCGTTCAATGAGGAAATTGTCGCGCGCGCGATTTTCCGTTCCCGGATCCCCGTCGTTTCGGCGGTCGGACATGAAGTGGACTTTACGATTGCCGATTTAGCAGCCGATGTGCGCGCACCAACACCGTCCGCCGCGATGGAACTCATTTTGCCCGACCGAGAAGAAGCGGCCGCGGAGATTCTTGGAATTAGCAGACGACTCAACGCAAGGAAAGGCGATCTGATTCGCGGCTTGCGGCATCGCCTTAGAGTGCTATCGCAGCATTGGGCGCTGCGTCAACCGGTGAATCTGGTTCATTTTGCCGGACAGCGATTAGATGAATTGCGTTCACGTTTTCTGACGGCGTATGCAGGAAGCGTGAATGAAAAGCGCGCGGCATTGAATCGTTTGCGGGAGTTGACCGTGCTATTCCGGCCGCAGGCGATTCTGGATCGCGGCTATTCGATTGTACGCGATGCGGACGGTCGGGTGATACGCGATGCACGCATGCTTGCCAACGGTCAACCGGCCTTTCTCACATTTGCGCGCGGGTCCGCCGAAGCCGAAATCCGTCGTATATCAGACAACGGAGCAGCCGATGAGTCCTCGTGAATCCTCGCAAAATCCATCCGCCGAACCGGCATCGTTCGAAGCGGCGCTGGAACGGTTGGAGCAATTAGTTTCGGAACTCGAGACCGGTGAGATACCGCTGGAGAAATCTCTGGACGCTTTCGAGGAAGCCCAGCGGCTGATCACGTATTGTGAGAAGAAGCTGAAGAACGCGGAACAGATCCTCAAGCAGTTGAATCAAGACGAGAGCCGGGATTCGGAATCCGAATCCCGATAAACGACAACGGAAATCGAGCGATTCGATGATTCTCGGACTGATGGGTAATCTGGGAAAGCCGAAGTTTCGCAGCGTCCTTCCGCCGCTCATCGCGGAATTGCGGAAGCGGAAGGCGTCGTTTGTACTCGATGAAGCGGCTGCGGGCAAGCTGGATTTAGCTCCCGAGGAAAAGCTGCCGGTAGAGAAAATTCCGGATGTCGCCGGTTTGGTGCTAAGTTTTGGCGGCGACGGGACGCTTTTGCGAACGGCATACACGGTTGGCAAGAGACGCATTCCCATTTTGGGAGTGAATTTGGGGCCGGGACTCGGCTATTTGACCGAATTGGGGGTGAGCCAACTAACGGAATATCTCGACCGATTGCTGGCGGGAGATTTTCGCGTCGAAGAACGGATGATGCTCAGCGCAGGCAACGGAGCGGATCCGGAACCGGCTTGTTACGCCTTGAACGATATTATGGTCGGACATTCGCTGCGCTCGAAAACGATGCCGATTGAAGTGATGATTGACGGAAGACCGGTGACGACCTATCGCTGCGATGGCTTGATCGTCGCGACGTCCACGGGATCCACCGCGTATTCCATGTCGGCGGGCGGTCCGATTGTGGAACCCAAGCTGGATCTGATTATCGTCACGCCCATCTGCCCGCATACTTTAACGATGCGACCTGTAGTGATTTCCGCTCAGCGAACCGTGGAAATCCGACCGGGTGAAGACGCCTATGTCGCCGCCGACGGCGAGACGCAGAAACGGCTGCGCTCCGGCGACTTGATTCGCATTCGCCGCGCTCCGTTTACCACTTTAATTGCCTCCGTTATGGGACACGATTTTTATCAAGTGTTGCGCGCCAAACTGCAATGGGGCGCAACGCAATCCGAACCGACGATTTAAGACGAAACTATGGGTCTTTTCGATAAACTGAAGCAGGCGTTTCGCAAAACCCGCGAAGCCCTGGGTGAAAAAATCGCGGAAGTCTTTTCCTCGGGACGACCGCTTGACGCGAAGCTCTTGGCAGAGCTTGAAGACGTGCTTTTAGCCGCGGACGTCGGCGTGGACACTACGGACGAATTGCTGAACGGATTGAAAGCGGCGGCAAAGCAGGACGGAGAAAAGACCGATCCGGAACTGCTGCTGCGGCGGGAGATCGTTGCGTTGCTGCATCGGGCTGAAGGCGCAAGCATTGTGATGGGCAAGCCGCACGTGGTGCTGGTGATCGGAGTGAACGGTACGGGCAAAACCACTACCATCGGCAAATTGGCGCACTTTTATAAGAGCGAAGGACGTTCCGTAGTCTTGGCCGCCGCCGACACGTTTCGCGCGGCGGCGATCGAACAACTTCAGATTTGGGGTGAACGTTCGGATGTAAAAGTGATCGCCGAAGCGCAGAACGCGGATTCGGCGGCAGTGGCTTTCGACGCTTTGGATGCAGCCCTGAGCCGCGGAGCGGATATTCTGCTGGTGGATACGGCGGGACGGCTGCATAATAAAGTGAATTTAATGAAGGAACTGGAAAAAGTATCGCGCGTCCTTAAAAGAAAATTGCCGGATGCTCCGCACGAAGTCCTGCTTGTCATTGACGCGACAACGGGTCAAAACGGACTTAATCAGGCCATCGAGTTCACGCGGGCTTCACCGGTAACGGGACTCGTGTTGACGAAGATTGACGGTACGGCCAAGGGCGGTGTGATGCTTTCCATTTCGAAAAAGCTGGGAATTCCGATTCGATACGTCGGTTTCGGCGAAGGACTCGGAGATCTGGCTCCGTTTGACGCCGACAAATTCGCCGCCGGTTTATTGGGTGAACCAAAAAACGAAGCCGCAGAGGCTCAATAATGCCTAAGGAACTGACGATTACACGGAATGCCGCGGGACTGCATTTCGTCATTATCTGCGCGAAATTCAACGATACGGTTACGCGCGCACTTTTAGAAGGCGCCATCTCCACACTAAAGGAGTGCGGTGCCAAAGAAGACGCGATGGAGGTTGCGTGGGTGCCGGGTTCCTTCGAGCTGCCATCCGCCGCTTATAAAGCGGCAATGCGATCCGACGTCTCGGCCGTCATTTGTCTGGGAGCGGTCATTCGCGGCGAGACTCCGCATTTCGAGTACGTTAGTCAAGCCGCGGCTTTGGGAATCATGCAAGCGGGTCAAGCGAGCGGCAAGCCGGTGACCTTCGGCGTGTTGACCACGGACAACGCCGAACAGGCCTTCGAACGGGCGGGCGGGCGGATCGGCAATAAAGGAATAGACGCGGCTTGGGCCGCTGTAGATATGGTTCACATTCTCAATGCGCTGAGCGCTTCGCGCCGCGAGCGGGACTGAGAAATCCTTTTGGGAAGGATGTCTCAGCGACCATGAACTGGAAGCAGCGGATAAAACGAATCACCCCGCGCGGAATTCACCGACTCTATAACCGCGTTGTTTCCCGGCGAATTATCGGGAGAATTTACGGCGATTGGTTTGATCTGGACTGGAAACGCAAGGCGGCGGCAGCCGACGACCGTACGTGGCTGGCGACTTATGACCGTTCCTGGGAGCATTGGGAGCAGGAAGATTTATCGCCGCAGGACGTCGAGCGGATTTGCGGTTTAATCGGAAAAGGGGAAAGTGTGCTGGATGCGGGTTGCGGCAACGGTTACCTGCTGGCCGCCCTTGCCGCGAAGAGCGGAAAACCGACCGGAGTGGATTTGTCCGGCACGGGGCTGAGTCTGGCATACCGGAGACTTGGATCAACCGTTCATCTGGCGCAAGCCTTTCTGGAACGGCTTCCGTTTTCGGATCAATCTTTTAATGTGGTTGTGTCCGCGCATACACTGGAACATGTTCGGGATTTAAAACGAGCCATCGCGGAAATTATTCGAGTGGCAGAGAAGCGAATTATCATACTGGTTCCGTCACAGGAGTATTTGCCCTATACGCAGGATTACCATCTTCATTTTTTTCCAAACGAGGAAGACCTCCTTCACGTCGTTAACATTCCGGGAGCACGATGCGAGCGCTGGACCGTGCCGCCCGATGTGTGCGCGTTTCAAGGAGACGTGCTGCTGCTAACTGCCGAATTGAAGAGGGAACGCACATGAAGATCTTCTGGACAATCCTGCTGAGTTTCTGCGCAGGCGTACTCTTGGCCGCTCCGTTTGAATGGACAACGTTTACGTCTACGTCGAGTGTCTCGGATATGACCGTCCTCGACGGAACAATTTGGACGGCAACATCGGGTGGTTTGGCGGGTTTCGATCCGGCGAGCGGCGCGTTCGATATCTATACGAACACGCGGGGACTGGCCATGAACCAGTGTGTCGCCATCGGCAAGGATGCACACGGATATATCTGGGCCGGTTTTTCCGACAGCCGGATCACGCGCGTGAATCCGGTGACGGGTGACGTTAAACAAGTCGTGGATTTGGCGGGAGAAGTCTACGACATCTCGGCGATTCTTGACGTCGGCGATGAAGTATTCGTCGCCGGGAACAACGGAGTATACCGGTTTTCGTACTATACGATCGTCGAGAATTACCGCGTGCGTGAATCCATCCGTGTTCTGGGAACTTTTCCCGGTGAAACGCGGGTCAACTGCTTGGCGGCGGCGGGCGGTTATTTATACGCCGGCACGGCGATCGGAATCGCGCGCGCTTCACTCAGTCATCCGCAGCTCAGCGCGCCGGCAATCTGGGAGAATTGGACGACGGCCAACAGCCCGCTGCCGGAGAACTACATCAACATTCTTCAAGGATACGACAGCCTTCTGATCGCGGCGACCTGGTCGTGGATCATCACGTTTCGCGACAGCGCAGTTGTTCATGCGCAGGTATTACCGGGAGTGGCGAACTTATCCTCTTCCGCTTTCGCATATGCCGCAACCGAAACGGATGTTTATCGTTTTCACTATGCTCCGCAAGATCCTCCGCATGAGTGGCGAAGAATCGGCTCTGCGATTCAGGGGATACGCGGAATTGACCGATTGGCAGTGGAGGAAAGCCACTTCATTTTCTTAGGTCTCCGCGATACCGATCAGGGCAGAGGGGGTGTTGTTTCGGGAGTTGAAACCGATACGGTGATCTGGGACCAGCCTCGTCGCGCTCCGGGAATCGGCGGCAACTACATCGGCGCGATGGCTGTGGATCCGGGTGGAAAATTGTGGGTAGGCGGCAGTGGTTTGACGCCCGGAGTCTATGTTCGTGACGGAGACTCGTGGACGAATTATTCGCGAAGTTCGGGTCGTTCGGAGTATTTTTTCGGAGCGGCGCCGACGGGTTTTGTTTTCGATAATCACGGCGGTGCGTGGGCGGCAAGTTTGGGACGGGGGGCCGCTTGGTTCCATGGGGATTCAATTACCTATTTCAATGGATATGATTCAACCGGATTTGCCCTTGTGAACGGTCAACTCACGCCGCGTTTTTCGGGTATCGGAGATGATCCTTATTACATGGAAACCTATATCACGCGGAGTACAGCCGGAGATGTTTTTTTCGGGAATCTGGAAGCGGCTTCACGTTTATCCGTGGTTGGAGTGTCCCACGATTGGATCCAGCAGGGCAATCATTCTGAACCGTGGACGTATTTTTCTCCGAAGCTTCAGGGGCAGTATTCGGATTATGCGGCCATCGGTCCGGTGATTGCGGACGGGTTGGATCGCGTTTGGGCGGGAGCCGGGCGGAATGGAACGCGAACGTTTGTGATAGATATAAATCAGACCGTGACCGACACTTCGGACGATTATTGGTGGGCCTATCGTCCGGGGGACCGCCGCGATCCGACCAGTTGTCTCGAAGACATCGGCAGCGAAGTGCTGTCATGGACGATTGACCAGCAAGGGTATTTGTGGATCGGCACAACTACAGGGGCTTATTATACTCAGGGTGGAGTTCCCTACGACATTGGTCAGCTCCGATTTGTCTGCGTATGGGATTTGCCGGTCGGGGAACGAGTTAATGCCATTCACGTGGACGTGCACGACAACAAGTGGTTCGGTACGAATGAAGGTGTGGCCGTACTCGACAAGAATTTTATGTGGATTCACGTTTTCCAGACGGCCACGAGCACGGAAAACCGTTCCGGTTTGGTTTCCAAGAATGTTTTGTCCATCACCTCCAATTCCCGCAGCGGAGAAGTATGGATCGGAACGGCGGACGGGCTTTCACGGTATGAGTCGCCGTATGTATCTGCGGGCGGCGACCTTGCCGACTTGTGGCCCTATCCGAATCCGTTTCGAGCCGACGGTTCGCAGCGATTGCGAGTAGATCCGGTAAAATTAGGCGGACGGTTCGACGACCTGCGCGTGTACACGATTTCCGGCAGGCTGGTCCGCAAATTAACCTGGGCGCAGATGACCGATCCGCGCAGCGTGGGCGGATGGGACGGCAGAAACGATGATGGAGAGTTGGTGGCGGGGGGAGTATACCTTATGGTGGCAACGTCCACGGACGGAAAATCAGCGGTCGGAAAAGTCGCGGTTTTAGGAAGGTGACTTCGCCATGCTGCGGCGGCTCCTTATCGAAAATTACCTTCTGGTCCGGCGCATTGAGTTGGAGTTCGCCGACGGCTTAACCGTGCTGACGGGAGAAACCGGAGCGGGTAAGAGCATGCTGCTGGGCGCGTTGGACGTTCTTTTAGGGGAACGGTTTCCGCGCAATCCCGTTCCCGAACACGCAGAGCGATCCGTGATCGAAGGAGAATTCGATTTGCCGGAGTTGCCATTGAATGTGAAAACGCTGCTTGGGGAAAGCGCGAAAGGCAGGCAGCTTTTTCTGCGGCGCGAAATCACACGGCAGGGACGATCCCGCAGTTGGCTGAACGATCACCCGCTGCCGCAAGAGGCTCTTCAAACATTGCGGGAAGCGTTGGTTGATTTTCACGGACAGCGCGAACATCAGTCTCTTTTTAAACCGGCTTGCCAACTTGACTACGTGGACGTTTATGCCGGGACGCGCATCATTGCACAGAACGTAGCCGTATTATTCGCTTCACGCCTTGAAAAAAAACGCGAACTGGAAAAGACGAAAGCGGCTTGGACTGCTCACCAAAAAGATCGCGCGCTTTTAGAATACCAGTTGGAAGAAATCGAGCGGTTGGGGCTGAAGGCGGGTGAAGAAGACGCTTTGGAAGCCCGGTTGACCAAACTGGAGAGTGCTGAGAAGCTCGCGTTGGAAGCGTCGCGGCTGCTTGGCTTGCTGTCCGAGGCGGATCCTTCTTTGGTGGCGCAGAGCGGTCAAGCGAAGGTCATTGCCGGGGGAATCAGTAAAACCGACCGCGATCTGTCGCCGGTAGCCGAAGAACTGTCGAGCATTTCTTCCCGTTTAAAAGATATCGCCGAGCAAGTCCGACATTACATTGACGGCTTGTCTTTTGATGACGCCGAACTGGTTCGCTTGCGGGAACGCCGCAGCATTTTATGGGAATTGCGCCGCAGACACGGACTTGCTGTGGAACAAATCCTGGCGCGGGCGGATGATTTCAAACGCACTTTAGAGACGGGGAAAGACTTGGAAAGCCGGTGTGCCGCTTTGGAGAAAGAAATGCGCAACGCGGACGATCAACTGATTGCAGCGGCGCGGGAACTTTCCGGCAAGCGGCGGGCGTCTGCCGAATCCTTCGGTGTTCAAGTGACGGAGACGATGAAGTCGCTGGGTTTCACGCATCCGCAGTTTCTTGCTTCCGTGGAAACGCTGCCCGAGCCGTTCGATGCGGATCGCATTCAGGAAGAGGGCGCGGATCGCGTAGACTTTTTATTTTCGGCGAATCTCGGCGGCAAACCTGTTCCCATCGCGGAAACCGCATCGGGCGGTGAATCGTCCCGCGTGACGCTGGCGATCAAGACCGTGCTATCAGAGAAAGCCAAGTATCCGTTGATGGTCTATGATGAAATAGATCTCGGCATCTCCGGACGCGTGGCCGACCAAGTGGGAAAAGCGCTGGCTTTACTGGCTCGCCGCCATCAACTTTTTGTCATTACGCATTTGCCGCAAATTGCGTCGCGGGCGGATCACCATTTGGCCGTTTATAAAACCACGCGGGAAAGCCATGCGGAAACGACGGCCCAGTTTCTTGAGGACAATGAACGCGTGGAAGCCGTGGCCGCTTTAATTGCGGGTGCAAAAGTGACGGATAAATCGCTCGCATCCGCGGGTGAACTGCTTCGACAAAACGGCAAATTGAAAACTCTATCGGGATCACGTGGATAAACTGGTAATACAAGGCGGATATCCGCTGGAAGGTGATATTCGCATCTCCGGATCGAAGAACGCGACGCTGCCGCTGCTCGCGGCGACGCTGCTCGCTCCCGGTTCCTATCGTTTTACGAACGTTCCGTCGCTGCGGGATGTGCGCACCATGTCGCACTTGCTGCGAATTCTCGGCGCGCAAGTGACGGCCACGGATCACGAATTGCTGATGGATACAACCCACGCGCGTTACAATGAAGCGCCCTATGAACTCGTGAAAACGATGCGCGCGAGTTTCTACGTGCTCGGTCCGCTCGTGGCCAGACTAAAGGAAGCTCGCGTGTCGCTGCCCGGCGGCTGCGCGTGGGGGCCGCGTCCCGTGGATCTGCACATCAAGGGGATGGAAGCGCTGGGCGCAAAAGTGGATCTCGATGAAGGATATGTTGTCGCCAAGGCGGACAAACTCAAGGGCGCGGCATTCGAATTTCCGATTTCCAGCGTCGGCGCAACAGGCAATCTGCTTATGGCCGCGGTGTTGGCTTCGGGCACATCGGTTCTAAAAAACTGCGCGGTAGAACCTGAAATCACACATTTGGCCAAGTTTCTCACGCGGATGGGAGCGGATATCGAGGGAATCGGCACGCGGGACATGGTGGTTCGCGGAGTTTCCGAATTGCATCCGGTAGATGCGGAAATGATTCCCGACCGCATTGAAACGGGCACCTATCTTTGTGCCGTGGGAATGGCGGGCGGCAGCGTACGCATTACCCATTGCGAACCGCGCCATGCTGTGGCTTCGATTGAAGCCGCGCGCCGCATGGGATTAGAGGTTGCAGCCGGCAGTGATTTTCTGAAAGTGGAAAAGGGGAAGGCACGGCTTCAATCTGTCGCCGTAACGACGGAACCCTATCCGGGGTTTCCCACAGACCTGCAGGCTCCCTTCATGGCGATGGCTGCGCTGGCCGACGGCACGAGCCGAATCACGGAAACCATTTATCGGGATCGTTTCACGCATGTAGCGGAGCTAATGCGTTTAGGCGCGCGCATTTCCATGGATGGAGAAACAGCGGTGATAGAAGGCCGTCCGGAATTGAAGGCTGCGCCGGTGATGTCCACCGATTTGCGCGCTTCGGTGTGTTTGGTGCTGGCGGGATTGGCGGCGCAAGGGACGACGGAAGTCAAACGCATTTATCATTTAGATCGCGGCTACGAGAAAATTGAGGAGAAACTTTCGAAGGTCGGCGCACGGATTACCCGCGAGGAGGGTGAGCTGTGAGCACACAGTTTGTTCACTTGCATAACCATTCGGAATACAGCTTGCTGGACGGCGCATGTAAATTGGGGGAGTTGATCCGCCGCACCAAGGAACTGGGGATGAATGCGATCGCGTTGACGGATCATGGTGCCCTGTTCGGTGCGATTGAATTTTACATGGCGGCTAAAAAGTTGGATGTGAAGCCGATCATCGGCTGCGAGACGTACATTTGTCCGAACCGTCTTGAGAAAGCGGTGACGGGGGGCGGTCGCGGGGAATATGCGAATCACCTGTTGCTGCTTGCGCAAAACGAAACGGGCTATCGCAATCTGGTTAAGCTTTCTTCTATCGGCTATACAGAAGGATTCTATTATCGCCCGCGTATTGATCATGAGTTGCTGACGCGCCATGCCGAAGGACTGATCGCCACATCGGGCTGTCTGGCCGCGGAGATTCCGTCCCTTCTTTTAAACGATGATGAAGAAGGCGCATGGCGGAAAGCCGTATGGTATCGCGATCTTTTCGGCGATAATTTTTATATTGAGCTGCAGTGGCACGATCTTCCCGAAGACCGCAAGGTTTTCAACCGTCTTGTTTCGTTGGCTAAACGGCTGGGCTGTAAAACGGTAGCCACAAACGATACGCATTATCTGAAAAAGGAACATGCGGAAGCGCACGACGTGCTGTTGTGCATCGGCACGGGTGCGAATGTCGCCGATGCCGAAAGATTTCGTTTTGATACTCAAGAGTTCTACTTGAAGTCGCCGGAAGAGATGGCGGCGCTGTTCAGCGAATGTCCGGAAGCGCTGACCTCCACGCTGGAGATTGCCGAAAAGTGCGATCTGAAACTCGATTTTTCGCACCGATACCTGCCGAACTTTCCGCTGCCCGAAGGCGAGACAAGCATTACCGCTTACTTGTCGAAACTCGCGAACGCCGGGCTTTCCAGACGATATCGTGATGTGACGGACGATCTCCGGAAACGACTCGAATATGAACTGAACATGATCGAGCGAATGAATTTCGCCGGTTACTTTCTGATCGTCTCCGACGTTATCGCTTATGCGCGCTCCATTGGAGTGGCGGTGGGTGCGGGACGCGGTTCGTCGGCGGGTTCACTGGTATGCCATACTCTGGGTATTACGAATCTGGATCCGATTCGGTTCGAACTCTATTTCGAACGATTCCTCAATCCGGAACGCATCAGCATGCCGGATATTGATATTGATTTTCAGGACGAGGGCCGCGATCGCGTCATCGAATATGTGAAGAAAAAGTACGGCGCGGACTCGGTGACGCAAATCATCACGTTCGGCCGTTTGAAAGCCCGGGCTGTGGTGCGCGACGTGGGCCGTGTTTTGGGATTCAGTTACGGCGACATGGATAAGTTGGCCAAAAAAATTCCCGAAGGTCCGAATGTCCGGTTGAAAGCCCCGGAAGCAGCGGGAGGATCGTGGCGGGATGCACGGGCTGATAATCCCGAATTAGATGCA
>RPQS01000072.1 GCA_003818605.1 Candidatus Zhuqueibacterota bacterium
GTCCCTTCTGCACGTCGCAGCAGAGCGTGAATTGCGAAACCACCAAAGCCTCACCCCCAACCTCCGTCAGGCTCCGGTTCATCTTGTCGTTTTCATCCTGAAAAATTCTGAGCTCCGCCGTCTTGCGCGCTCCCCACTTCATCTCCTCTTTGCCGTCACCCTGCTCCACTCCCAGCAAAACTAAAAGTCCCAGACCGATCTTGCCGGTGATCCGTCCGTCCACAACAACTTGCGCGCTCGATACCCGCTGTAAAACCAATTTCACTGCACGTTCTCCCAGAGTGCGATTTCCCGCGCGTAAGGAGCGACGTAAATTGTATCCGTCGTTACGGGTCCGTCCGGCGACATGCTAATTCCCAGAATAGCGTTCTGCATTTGCGATAAAACAAAACAGCGCGGCTGCCATCTCGCAAACCGCACTCTTCCTGCCGAACCTCCCACCGGCACGTTCCAACATTCATCCGTAATCGTATCCCAAAAATGAACCGAACCTCGCACCGAATCCGATGCGGCCAGGAATCTTCCGTCCGGACTTACCGCCAATTCAAACGGCCCGATTCCCGTTTGATGCTGCGCGATCTGTTCCCGATTGCTGGTTTGGTAGACGATAACGGATCCCGTATCCCCCTTAAAACCGATGTACGCGCGCGCGCCGTCCGGAGAAAATTGTACGTCCGTCGGCGACGACGGAAAAACCAGCGAGTCGGTCTTGCGGAATTGCTGCAAACTGACAATCTGCAGCTCGAACTCTCCTTCACTGACAATCCAGGCTTCCAACCGGTCGGGTGGCCGCATGGCAAACCGCCGCGGAAACAGAGCCAATTCCAAGGTGTCGTACACTCCCGTGGCAACGTTATACCGCCAGAGACTGCCGTTGCGCGTGATCACATACACATGTTGATTCGACACGTCCATGTCAATATCCATCGGTTCCCCACCGATCCCGCTCGACGTGATCTCCAGAAAATCCGGAAGCCGCATGACTGCGATGCGGTTGTTTCCACCGTCCGCAACGGCCACCCGGTCTTGATTGATGCTGACCTCCGCCGCCATGACCATCCAGCCGTCACGCCGAATGGTATCCACCAGGCCGTGACCGAAAAGGTTGAAATACGAAACGTCTCCGGAGGGGACGCTGAACGACAGCCCCAACGGCGGATGCAGTGATCCGTCGTTGCAGCCTTCGCAGGTCTCTTTGGATTGGCACGAAATCAGCAGTATCACACCAGCTAATGCCGTGATCGCAATCGCCGTTCGCACCCGCAATGCGCTATTCATCCATACGAAGATAATGGCCTAATTTATCCCGCTTGGTAAGGAGATACTGCCGGTTCAAATCCGTCGGAGGAATCTCGATGGGAACCCGCTCCACCACACGGACTCCGTAGCTCTCCAATTCTTCAACCTTGCGCGGATTGTTGGTCATCAGCCGGATTTCATCGGCTCCCAACTCCCGTAATATCTGCGCCGCTACTCCGTAGCCGCGTAAATCCGCGCGGTAACCCAACCGCAAATTCGCTTCCACCGTATCCAGACCTTCATCCTGCAGCTTATAAGCCTGCAGCTTGGGACCCAGACCGATGCCCCGGCCTTCCTGCCGCAAATAGAGCACCATACCCGCGCCCGATTGTTCAATCCGTTCCAGCGCCGTCGCCAGCTGCCAACCGCAATCGCATCGTGCGCTGCCTAAAACGTCTCCCGTCAAACACTCCGAATGAACCCGCACCAACACCGGCTTCTCCGGAGGTAGCGGCCCTTTGATCATCGCCAGATGATCTTTTTTCTGATAGATGTCTTCGTAATGAATAAGCAAAAAACTTCCGTGCCGCGTGGGAAGATTTACCCGCACCCGCTCTTCGATGAAAGACTCGTGCCGCGTGCGGTACCGGATTAAATCTTCCACCGAAATCATTTTCAGATCGTGCTGTTCCGCAAACTTGCGCAAGTCCGGTCGCCTCATCATTGTTCCGTCCGGATTCATGATCTCGCACAAGACGCCGGAGGGAAACAGCCCGGCCAGTTTCGCCATGTCCACGGCGGCTTCCGTTTGACCCATCCGCTCGAATACGCCGCCCGGCCGCGCGCGCAGCGGTTGGATATGGCCGGGCCGCGCAAAATCGTCCGGCTGTGTGGACGGCTCCGTCACCGCCCGGATCGTCTTCGCCCGATCATAGGTGGAAATCCCGGTCGTGGTTCCGTGCAAATAGTCAATCGTGACGGTAAAGGCAGTTCCCCGCATCGCCGTATTATGTGAGACCATCGCCGGTAAATTGAGTTCGTCCGCCCGCTGTTCGGACATGGCTACGCAGATCATGCCGCGTGCGTGAGTCGCCATGAAATTAACCGACTCCGGAGTGACCATCTGCGTGGCTTGAACCAGATCGCCCTCGTTCTCGCGATCTTCATCATCCACGATGATCACCATCTTGCCCGCGGCAAGGTCTACGAGTGCGTCCGTAATGCGATCCAACATAGTCGTTCCTATACGCGATTCGCTTCTTCCGCTTTCGTCTGCGGTTCGCGCGACAGCCGGGTCCACAGATCCGGCAAGAGTTTTTCGATGTACTTTCCGATTAAATCCACTTCAATGTTCACCCGCACGCCCGGCTTGAATTCCGAGAAATTCGTCACCTCCCACGTGTGCGGAATCACTCCCAGAGTAAACACGTCGCCGCGAATATCCGCGATGGTCATGGAAACTCCGTTGACCGCCACCGATCCCGTGGCCACCACGTATTTGGTGAGAAATTCCGGCAGACGTATTTTGATAATGTGGCTGGATTCCAGCATTTGAACCTCTTCCACCACACCCACTCCGTCCACGTGTCCCTGCACCATGTGGCCGCCGAGTTCCGCTCCCAAGACCATCGGAAATTCGAGATTAAGCGGACTGTTCACTTTTACGTCGCCCAGATTCGTCTTCTGCAGCGTGATCTCCATCAATTCCGTGACGAACGAATGATCGTCAAACTTGACCACTGTCGTGCAGCATCCGTTTAAGGCCACGCTGCTGCCCATTCGCAAACGCTTGGCGAAGGCTCCGACGTCCACGCGCAGCGCGCGGCCGCCGGGTCGTTCGTCAATCTCTAAGACCTTGCCTTTTCCTTCAACGATTCCCGTAAACATCTCTTTCAAGCTCCAGCCAAATGTCTTTTCCGACGCGGCGGTTGCGGCGTATCACGAACTGCGGCATCTGCGCAAGATCCGTGAGTTCAAGATCCCAGATCGCAGGCCGTCCGTCGGCTCCGATGAGTTTCGCGGCAATGGCCACGATAAATTTGTCGTATAGTCCCGCCCGGATGAACGAAGCGTGCAGCGTGCCGCCGCCTTCCACGAACAGCGACGTGACGTTCCGCTCCGCTAATTGCTTCATCGCGGCATGTAAATCCACTTTTCCGTCTTCTCCCGCAGGGCACGTAATGAGCGCGGCTCCGGTTTCCGCAATTTTAGACTGTTTCTCATGCGGAGCATCTGCCGTGATTAAAATCCACGTTCGGCCCCGGTCCGCCTGCGCCAGCACCTTCGCTTTGGGCGAAATCCTTAGTTTTGAATCCACGATGATCCGCAGCGGATCGCGTCCCGAAACGTGCCGCACCGTGAGTTCCGGATCATCCTCCAAAACCGTTTGCGATCCCACCATCACCGCATCGAGTTGCGCGCGCAATCGGTGAACTTCCGTGCGCGATTTATCACCCGTGATCCAGCGCGATTGCCCGTTCGCTAAAGCAATCCGCCCGTCTAAAGATTGCGCCACTTTCAGCAAAATCCACGGCCTGCCTTGCGTCATGTAAACCAAAAACGGTGCATTGAGTGTGCGCGCTTCCGGCTCTAAAACACCCACGGCAACATGGATTCCCGCCGCGCGAAGCTGCGCGATTCCCTTCCCGCCCACTAAGGGATTCGGATCTTCATGCCCAACCACCACGCGCGAAACTCCCGCCCGAATGAGGGCGTCCGTGCACGGCGGAGTCTTGCCCATATGGCAGCACGGCTCCAGATTCACATAGATCGTAGCCCCGCGCACTTGTGCCGCATCCAATTTTTCCAGCAGCACGATTTCCGCATGGGCGTCGCCGAATTTTTTATGGTGCGCTTTGCCGAGAACCTGTTCGCCCTTCACGGCAATCGCTCCCACTAATGGATTCGGACTGACAAAGCCCGTTCCCTTCATCGCCTCGCGCAGCGTCATCCTCATAAAATGCTCGTCCACGCGATTTTGCCTCGCGTCGAATTCCACCGATCCGTCTGCATACTCCCGATTGCGCTGCACCGTTATCCCGCCCTCTGTATTCCGCTTAAAGCGCATTTCTTTCCGCCGAGCAGGGTCGCTGACCCTGCCGGAATCCGCTTTTCTCTCCCACCGTTTACGGGGGAACGAAAGGGGGGCACCTTTTCCGCTGTAGTGTTCATCCCGCCCTCTGTATTCCGCTTAAAGCGCATTCGATGATTTTCTGCATCAGTTCCGGCGGCTGCTCTCCCCGCGCCCGCGCCGCTTTCGGAACCAGCGAATTCTTCGTCATTCCCGGCAGTGTGTTGAGTTCCAAGCAGACAAAATCGCCTTTCATTCCGAGCAGGAAATCCACTCGCGAAAATCCCGCGCATCCCAAAGAGCGAAAGGCCGTCACCGCCGATTCCTGTATGCGGCGCGTGACGTCAGGAGAAATCTCCGCCGGGCAAATATAATCCGTCCGCCCGGATGTGTACTTATTCGTGTAATCGTAAAATCCTTCCTTCGGCTTGATCTCCACCAAAGGATACGCCGCGCCTGCTACGACGGTAGCCGCGATTTCTCGCCCCTCGAAATGCGCTTCCACCAAAGCCTGATCTCCGAGTACGCTCACCGCCGTCAGAGCCGGTGCTACCTCGTTCGCGGAAAAAACTTTTGTCAAGCCCACCGTGGATCCGCCGTTCAACGGTTTAATCACCGCGGGAAACCCAACAGTCTTCTGAATCTTCTCCCGAACGAAGGAAGCGTCCATCATTTTCTCATAAGGAACAACAAATCCTTTGGTAATCGGAACATCTTCCGCTTCAAACACCAACCGCGCATGATGTTTGTTCATCGCCAGCGCGCACGCTAATGCTCCCGGACCCGTGTATGGAAGTCCCACCCAATCCAACAGCGATTGCAGCGTCCCGTCTTCTCCCCGCCCGCCGTGCAGAATCGGAAACACGACGTCAGGCCGAATCCGGTCGAAAGCATCCATCAAGCCCCGCACGGTCTGCGGGCTGTATTCCCCGTGCGCCACCGGTGCCGGTGCCGCTGTGCCGATGGCTTCGGGAGCCATCGTCTCATCCGCGCGAAAATATTTCCCGGCCGCTTCCGGATCGTATTTCCACACGTCATGCCCGGCTTCCGCGAGCCACAAAGCTACCGAATCTCCGGAAGCCAGCGAGACAATTCGTTCGGCGGATTCTCCGCCGCACAAGACCAAAACTTTCATAGATGGATTTTCATTCCGGTTTCAGCGGGCGGCCGCGCTGCGCGCTTCCGCAAGTGACCGCTGCAACTCCGCCAAGACGCGATCGCGTCCCCAGATTCCCACCAGCTTAGCAAGCTCCGGCCCGTGCGGTTGTCCGGTTAATGCGGAGCGCAGCGAACGCCACAGATTTTTGCCTTTCATTCCGTGAGCCTGCCCCGCTTCCGTTGCCGCCTGTTTGAACAGACCTTCCAGCTTTTCGAAATGCAAAAAATCTTCGGCGGGAATGGAAGACATGCGCGCGGAAAAATCAGCGATAAAGTCCGTCGTTGCGGATTCCTGAAGCAAAGCGCTCATTTCCGGATCGGCTTCCGGGAGCGGTGCATATACGTCGTGTATGCGCGTCGCCAAATCTTCGTAGCTTCCCGCGCCCCCGCGCAAAGAGGATACCGCATAGCGAACGCGCGCTTCACCGTTGGTTTTGATCAGATCGCCGACGGCTCCCCGCACGTGCTCGAAGAGTACGTCATCGCTCTCGGCTTTAACGTATTCCGTGTTCAGCCAGTGCAGCTTGGTCTGATCGAAAATCGCTCCCGCTTTATTGACGCGGTCCAGTGAAAACTCCCGCACCAATTCAAGAAGCGTAAACATTTCGCGGTCGTCTCCCGGATGCCAGCCCAAGAGCGCGACGAAATTAATCAGCACTTCGGGCAGAATGCCCTTCTTACGATAATCTTCCACCGCCACGTCGCCCGAACGTTTCGACATCTTGCTGCGGTCGGGATTCAAAAGCAGCGGCAAATGCGCAAAAACCGGAGGCTCCCAGCCGAAAAATTCATAGAGCAAAATGTGCTTCGGCGTGGACGGCAGCCACTCTTCTCCCCGAATCACGTGGCTAATCCGCATTAAATGATCGTCCACTACATTGGCCAAATGATAGGTCGGAAAGCCGTCCGACTTGATCAGCACCTGATCGTCCACCGTGTCCGTTCCGAATTTCACTTCGCCGCGAATTGCGTCGTGAATCACCACTTCGCGATGCGCGGGAACGGCCATCCGCCACACGTGCGGTTCTCCCGCTGCAATCCGCCTTTCCGCTTCTTCGCGGCTTAGTCTAAGGCAGCGGCGGTCGTACATCGGCACCATGCTGCGCGCCGCCTGCTGCGAGCGCATCTGCTCCAATGTTTCAGAAGAGCAAAAGCACGGATACGCGTATTCCTTCGCGGCAAGTTGCTTCACATGATCGTGGTATAAACCCAATCGCTCGGATTGCACATACGGTCCGAAGGCTCCGCCCCTGTGCGGCCCTTCGTCGAATTCCAAGCTCAGCCAATGAAAAACGCTCAGCAGATTTTCCACGGCTCCGTCCACGCGCCGCGTCTGATCCGTGTCTTCGATTCTCAGAATGACGCTGCCGCCGTTCTGCCGCGCGAATAAATAATTGTAGAGAGCCGTGCGCAATCCGCCGACGTGCAGATAGCCCGTGGGACTCGGGGCGTAGCGGGTTCGTATGTTCATGCGTTATGTTGTTCCAGTAAGGTCACGGCCATCGCCGTGATTCCTTCCTTGCGTCCGGTAAAGCCCATGCGCTCGGTGGTCGTACCTTTCACGGCGATACGGTCTTCAGCAACTCCCAACGCAGTGCCAAGCGTGTGTTTCATTTCCGGAATATGGGAAGATAGTTTCGGTTCTTCGCATACCACGCTGCAATCTATGTTGACAATCGCAAAACCGCGCTCGCGAAGCAGTTTTGCCGTGCGTTCTAAAAGCAGCGTTGAGCGAATATTTTTATACTGCGGATCCGTCGGCGGAAAATGCGTGCCCTTGTCTCCCAGCGCCGCCGCGCCGAGCAGCGCGTCCAGAATCGCATGGCAAATCACGTCTCCATCCGAATGCGCTTCCAGCCCGAGTTCGAACGGAATCTCCACTCCGCCCAGAACCAGCGGCTTGCCCGCAATGAAACGGTGCGCGTCAATACCGATGCCGATCCGCATGCTCATCCGCTCCGTCCATGAATGCAAAAGGGCTCATGGGTTGTATCCGCCATGAACCCTAAATGTGTGCTGATCTCGTTCATTCACTCTTCCGCGGCGTTCTGTCGAGTGTCATGCGTGTCTCAGGATCTCGCGCGCCAGAGTTAAATCGTCTGAAGTGGTTATCTTGAAATTCCGAACATCGCCGGTCACATACCGGATCCGGCCAAGATGGAAATGTTCGATCAAAGAAACGTCGTCCGTACCCTGAAATCCGGCCTGCGCGGCCAGCGTGTGACTCTCAAAAGCGGTGTCAAACCGAATCGCCTGCGGAGTTTGCACCGCCATCAATCCGCATCGCTCAACCGTGTTCAGAATCGTAGAGTCGGACTCTTGAACTCGTTTGAGTGTATCCGCCACCGGCAAACCGGGAACCACCGCCGCCGTATCGCCCGTTAAAGCATCCCGCACTCGCTGAATCAGGTTGCGTTGAATCATGGGCCGCGCCGCATCATGAATCAACACGGCGTCAACTTTCGCGTTCAGACTGCGCAGCGCGTTGAATACGGAATCCTGACGGGTCTTTCCGCCGCCAACGACTCGCACGCGGCCTGCGCCCAAATGTTTTTCTGCTTCCTGGCGAAACCGCTCTATTTCACTTTGCGGAACCGCCATCACCGCTTCCGCGCAGGATTCGAACTGCAAGAAAGGCAGCGCAGCATGAACGAACAGCGGCTTCCCCGAAATCTCTATCAATGCCTTGGGCAGATCCGCGCCCAACCGGATGCCGCTGCCTGCCGCGGGCATCACCAGAGCAAAGCTCACAGGATCAGCATCGCATCGCCATAGCTGTAGAAGCGATACTTCTCGCGAATGGCATGACGATACGCCTTCATGACAAGTTCCTGATCGGCAAAGGCCGACACCAGCATCAGCAGCGTGGATCCCGGCAGATGGAAGTTCGTAATCAGCCGGTCTACCACTTTAAAATGATACGGCGGATAAATAAACTTGTCCGTCCATCCGCGCGCGGGTTTGATGCCGCCGTTGAAATTCGCCACCGTTTCCAAGGTCCGCGTCACCGATGTCCCCACGGCCACGATCCGCTTGCCGCGTTCAATCGCGCTGTTGATCCGGTCCACGGACTGTTGATTCACTTCATAATATTCCGAATCCATGCGGTGTCGCGATAAATCTTCCACCTGCACCGGGCGGAACGTTCCCAAGCCCACATGCAGAATGAGCGGGACGACTTCCACTTTTCTTTGCTTCACTTTATCCACTAAGTGCGGAGTAAAATGCAGCCCCGCCGTGGGAGCGGCCACGGAACCCGACACCCGCGCGAAAATCGTCTGATAGCGTTCGCGGTCGTCCGGACGAGCTTCCCGCTTAATGTACGGCGGCAGCGGCGGTTGGCCGAATTTCTCCACCAATTCACTGAAATCGCCCGCATAATGGAAACGCACCACCCGTCCGCCGGACGTCGTGTTGTCAATCACTTCGCACGTAATGCAGTCGCCGATGGTGATGCTGTTGCCCGTCCGCACTTTGCGCGCGGGCTTCACTAAAACTTCCCACAGTTCTTCCGTCAGACGGCGCAGCAGAAACACTTCAATTTCCGCTTCCGTCTTTTCCTTGTAGCCTTTCAGGCGCGCCGGAAAAACCCGCGTCTCATTGACAACGAGGCAGTCGCCCTCATCCATATAATCAACGATCTCGGTAAACTTGGCGTCATGAATCTGCCTCGTATCCCGATTCACGATCAGCAATCGCGAATCGTCGCGATGCGCCGTCGGCTCCTGAGCAATCAGTTTTTCAGGAAGCGCGTATTTGAAATCCGATAACCGGGGAGTGGTTTGCACTCCTCGCGGTTGGTACACGGCCGAAGTAATGGGCATATCTCGCCTTTCCACCCCTGGTCTGATTCAACCGGCGAACCATGCGCCGCCGGCAGTCGTCTATGGAAACACAGCCAATTAATTAGAACAATTTGCTCTGCGGCATCCGCGCCGCGTCTATTCCCAAATGAGTATACGCTAATTCAGTGGCCACGCGCCCGCGCGGCGTACGCTGCAAAAATCCTTCGCGAATCAAATACGGTTCGCATACCTCTTCCAGCGTGCCCTCATCCTCTCCGACCGTCACGGCCAGTGTGCCCAGTCCCACCGGCCCGCCGCGAAATTTTTCGATCAGCGCTCGCAGCAAGCGCACGTCCAGATCGTCCAAACCGTGCGTATCAATTTCGAGCAATTGCAGCGCTTCGCGCGCCAAACTGCCCGTCACGTTTCCGTCTCCCCGAACCTGCGCCACGTCGCGGATGCGGCGCAAGAGTCGGTTGGCCACGCGCGGCGTGCCCCTCGACCGCGTCGCAATCTCCGCTAAGCCTTCTTCATTCACCTGCACGTTCAAGAGCCGCGCCGACCGCCGCAGAATCTGATGAAGGTCTTCCGCTCCATAGTAGTCTAATCGCAGCGTCACTCCGAACCGCGACCGCAGCGGACTGGTTAAGAGTCCCGCTCTTGTCGTGGCTCCCACCAAAGTGAAGCGCGGCAGATCGAGTTGAATGCTGCGTGCCGCCGGGCCTTTATCAATCAATATGTCCAGCTTGTAGTCTTCCATTGCCGGATACAAATACTCTTCGACAACGGGACTCAAGCGGTGAATTTCATCTATGAAAAGAACGTCGCCGTTCCCAAGGTTCGTCAGCAGCCCCGCCAAATCGCCGGGCTTCTCCAACACAGGTCCCGTGGAAATCCGAATGTTCGCTCCCATACTGCGCGCCATCAAATGCGCGAGCGTGGTTTTGCCCAATCCGGGAGGGCCGTAAAGCAGGCAGTGATCGAGAGCTTCTCCCCGCTCTCTGGCCGCCTGAATAAAAATCGAAAGCTGTTCTTTGACTTTCGGCTGTCCCACGAACTCGTCAAAGGACGATGGGCGCAGCGAAACTTCTATATCCTGATCTTCGTCGTGGTATTGCGGTTCGATAATCCGCGGCATCAGCCTGCCCTCAATGCAAGTCTCAACAACTCTTCCACACCTTTGCCGCCGCGTTTCACCGCACCGTCCACCGCTTTCTCAGCTTCCACTCGCGTAAAGCCTAAAGCGCATAACGCGCTGATCGCTTCCGCCGAGTCTCCTCCCGCCGTCGTAACTTTCGCTCCGAAATCCGGAATGCTCGTGGAAAATTTTTTCTTCAGTTCCAAAACGATCCGCTCGGCGATTTTCGATCCGATGCGCGGAATGCTCTTTAATCTGTCGCTGTCCCCTTCCGCGACGGCTCTGCGAATCACGTCCGGCTTCGCGGCGGATAAGGCCACCATCGCCAGTTTCGGTCCCACGCCGTTCACGGAAATCAACTGCTGAAACAGCCAGCGTTCTTCCTGCGTCGAAAATGCAAATAGGGACAGCTCCTCGTCCCGGAGCTGAAGGTGCGTCCACAACCGGATCGTCTGACCGGTGGCCGGCAAATCATCGTATGTGGTAAGGGAGATGGCCCCGCGAATGCCCATTCCGCCCACTTGCACGACCGCATCGGAAGGACTCTTGGCGGTCAGCACGCCCTCGATAAACTCGATCATCGCGCCGCCTTCAGCTTGAACGGACTGCGGCTGTGAGAAACGTGACACAGAGCCACGGCGAGCGCGTCCGAAATATCCTCTTCGCCCTCATCAAACGCCAAGCCCAGCATCTTGCCGACCACGTAACCGACCTGACCTTTCGCCGCCGATCCTTTGCCGGTAATCGCCATTTTCACTTCGCGCGGCGACAGACATTCTACCGGTATATTGCGCGTGGATGCGGCCAAAACCGCCGCCGCTCTCGCCTGTCCGAGTTGTAAAGAACTCAGCGGACTGCGTCCCACGAATCCCGCTTCCACCGCGCAGGTCGTAATCGTATGCCGTTGAATCACGTCCTGCAATTCGCGGTAGATTTTATCCAGCCGTTGTCCGATCGGCTGCGTCGCATAGGTTTTGATCCGGCCTGAATCCACGTAGCGTACGTTTCCGTCTTTCACGCGGATCACTCCCCATCCCGTCGTTCCCAAACCCGGATCAACACCGAGAACGGCTTCATCCTTCCGCGACGGATTCGCCACTACCTCAAGGACTCCATCACGGAGTCTTCCATTTCGAAATTCGCCCACACATGCTGCGTGTCGTCCAGTTCTTCCAGTGCGTCAATCAGCGCGATCAATGTCTTCGCGGAATCCGCGCCCACGTTCACCGTGTTCTTGGGAATATAGGAAATCTCCGCCGAACTGACTTTCTTTTTCTTCGCTTCGATGGCGGTTTTCACTTTGTACAAATCTTCCGGCGATGTGAAAACTTCCCAGATTGTCCCGTCACCCTTCACATCGTCCGCGCCCGCGTCAATCGCCAGCTCCATCATTTCGTCTTCGTTGCCCTGATCCGCTTCCAGAGTCAGATAGCCTTTACGCTCGAACATCCAGGCCACGGCTCCCGCTTCCGCCATCGCGCCGTTGCGCTTGCTGAACACGTGCCGCACGTCGCTCGCCGTGCGATTGCGGTTGTCGGACACGCATTCCACTAAAATCGCCACTCCGCCCGGACCGTAGCCTTCATAGCGGATTTCTTCCAAAATCTGTCCGTCGAGTTCGCCCGCGCCTTTTTTAATCGCGCGGTCAATGTTGTCGCTCGGCATGTTCGCGGCCTTGGCTGCGTCCACCGCGCTTCGCAAACGGGCATTGGAATCCGGATTGGACCCGCCCAAGCGGGAAGCGATGGTAAGTTCGCGAATCAATCGCGTAAAAACCTGGCCGCGTGCGGCGTCTACTTTCTCTTTCTTGCGACGGATCGTCGCCCATTTGCTATGTCCGGACATAGGGTAGTGTGGTTGGGTTTACAGTTCGGGTTGGACGATACTCACTCAGTACGATGGGAAGAGACCCACTCGCGGATATAATCAATAGGAACAGAAGTCGGGGTACCGGGTCCAAACAATTTACCCACACCCATCGCCTCCAGTTCCTCCATTTCCTCTTTCGGGATAATTCCTCCGCCAGTTAGTAAAACATCCCCCAAACCCTTATCTTTCATCATATTATAAACCGCAGGGAAGATTGTCATGTGCGCTCCGGAGAGGATAGACAGAGCTACTACGTCCACATCCTCCTGAATCGCGGCTTCTACGATCATTTCCGGGGTCTGACGGAGGCCGGTGTAGATTACCTCCATGCCTGCATCACGAAAAGCGGCGGCCATGACCTTTGCACCTCTATCATGACCGTCAAGTCCTGGTTTGGCCACCAAAATCCTGATTTTCCTGTCCATAACCCTGCGCAAACTGTGGGAATGTTTATATCACGTCAAAGAGACAAGATTACCTTTGGTAAGCTTTTAATATACAAAAAAAGAGGCCGGAAATCAACGTCTTTCCGGCCTCCAGTAAGCGCTATTTTTTGTTATATACCGTCTTTTTCCGTGGGTAGTTGTGGTTTTTCCGTGATTTCTTTCGCAGGGTCTTTAGCCTTGGATTTTTTCTTCCCTGTTAACCAGGCTAAAAGTCCGCCGCCAATGGTAATCGTGCCCATGCCAATCCAAAAAACCGTCTTGGAAAGATGAATCGTATCGTCACCAATATACATTCCATAGGCTTGCACGCTCAGCTTGACTGCAATCCAGCCGACCAGCGTGTAGGCCATGTGCTCGAGTCCAGGATAGCGTTCCAGCAATACCAAGAATCCGCCCGCGGCAAAGCGCATGGCGATGATTCCCAGCATTCCGCCCGTGTAGATCAGCCAGAGTTCATTCGAGAGAGCCACAGCCACGACTACACTGTCAATGGCAAAGGCCACGTCCGTGAGTTCTACGGTAACTACCGTCCGCCAAAAACTCGGTCCCGCTTTCTTTTTCGCCCGGCCTTCGGGTGTCGCGTGGTGCAAAAAATGTTTGAATGCGATGTACGCCAAATAGAGCGCGCCCGCCGCGCACAAATACCAAATCTTGATGATCCACGCCGCCGCCAGCAGCATGATGAAGCGGAAGACAAACGCGCCGACGATGCCGTAGAGCAGGGCTTTCTTCTGTTTGGCTTTCGGCAGGTGTTTGACCAGCACGGCCAAAACCAGCGCGTTGTCCGCCGAGAGCAAGCCCTCTAAGACAATCAACGTGCCGATCACCGAGATGGCGTGCAATAAATAAGCTTCGTTCACAATAAAATCCCGTAAAAAACACTTTGAACGGGATTAAGATACAAATTTTGAACGGGATTTCAAAACTAAACTTCCCCCCAACTCGATTGGGAGGATATGGGGGGGTTCTTTCTAAAACGCGATCACCGCAAGGTGCGCGCGAGCGGGTGCTCTCACCCCTCGCGCGGTATTCACGGGCGCAACGTTTTACGCCCCTACACCCGATTCCGACAGGGTCAGCGACCCTGCTCGGCGGAGAAAGTATTCATCTTTTCCTTTTCATCCTTCATCCCTCATCCTTCATCCTTTCTTCAGCAGGCCGTGTCCCTACACAAGAAATATTTTGCCGCCGACCGCCTTCACTTTGAGCGTCTTCCCCGGTATAACTTTTCCCGATAAAATCTGTTGCGAGAGCGGATCGAGTAGCAGCCGCTGCAGCGCGCGCTTCAAAGGCCGCGCACCGAATGAGGGATCGTATCCTTCGCTCAAGATGAGGTCTTTCGCATCGTCCCGCACGTTCAAATGAATGTCCTGCTTTTCCAAACGGCGCATGACACGCGCGAGTTGAATGTCCACCACCTTGCGCAGATCGTCGCGGTTCAGAGAGCGGAACACGATAATTTCATCAATGCGATTCAGAAACTCGGGCCGGATGGAACGCCGTAAAAGTTCCAGCACGTCGCGCTTCACGCGTTCGGCCTGCTCGCCGCCGCGCGCGAAATCTTCGCTGCGCGTATGAATCAAATCCGAACCAAGGTTCGACGTCATAATCAGAATCGTATTCTTGAAATCCACCGTGCGGCCTTGACTGTCGGTCAAGCGGCCGTCATCCAAGACCTGCAAGAGCACATTCCACACGTCGGGATGCGCCTTCTCGATTTCGTCAAGCAGCACCACGCAATAGGGCCGCCGCCGCACCGCTTCGGTGAGCTGTCCGCCCTCTTCGTGACCGACGTATCCGGGAGGCGCGCCCACCAAACGCGAGACCGTGTGCCGTTCGCCGTATTCCGACATGTCAATTCGCACCATCGCGTTTTCGTCGTCAAATAAAAACTCCGAAAGCGCGCGCGCAAGTTCCGTCTTACCCACTCCGGTCGGTCCTAAAAACAAAAAGCTGCCGAGCGGTTTGTTCTCATCGGACAGTCCCGAACGCGCGCGGCGAATGGCGGAAGCAATCGCCTCCACTGCCGTGTCCTGCCCGACCACGCGTTTTCTGATGTGCTCTTCGATATGCAGCAGTTTTTCGCGTTCGCCTTCGAGCATTTTCGAAACCGGAATCTTCGTCCACTTGGCAATGACTTCGGCGATATCCTCCTCGGTGACTTCCTCTTTCAGCATCGCGCCGTCGCGTTGAACCACCGCCAAATCCTTTTCAGCCGTCTCAATCTGCGACTTGAGTTCGCGCAATTTGCCATAGCGGATTTCCGATACGCGCGCCAGATTCCCCTCGCGCTCGGCGGTCTGCTCATGCACATGCGCTTGTTCAATTTGCTCTTTCAGCTTGCGGATGTTTTGAATGATGCCGCGTTCTTTGTCCCATTTTTCGCGGTGCTTGCGCTCCTCGCCTTGCAGCTCGCCGATTTCTTCTTCAATACGGGAGAGTCTCTCCTTTGAAGCGTCGTCTTTTTCGCGCGCGACCGCCACTTTTTCGATTTCGAGCTGCCGGATGCGCCGCACTAAAGAGTCAATTTCCTCCGGCATGGAATCTAATTCCAGCCGGAGTTTGGACGCAGCCTCGTCAATCAAGTCAATCGCCTTATCAGGCAGAAAACGATCCGTAATATAGCGATGCGAGAGCGTGGCCGCGGCGATGATTGCCGCATCGGTGATGCGCACGCCGTGATGCACTTCGTATTTTTCTTTTAGCCCGCGCAGAATGGAGATCACGTCCTCGACAGTTGGCTCCACAACCAGCACGGGTTGAAATCTCCGTTCGAGCGCCGCATCTTTTTCGATATGCTTGCGGTATTCGTCAATCGTGGTCGCGCCGATGCAGTGCAGTTCGCCGCGCGCGAGGGCCGGCTTTAAAAGGTTCGAGGCATCCATCGAGCCTTCCGCGCGTCCCGCACCCACTAAGTTGTGCAGCTCGTCAATGAACAGAATAATCTCGCCTTCCGCGCCGATTACTTCCTTCAATACGGCTTTCAGGCGTTCCTCGAATTCGCCGCGGAATTTCGCACCCGCCACGAGCGCGCCGAGATCGAGCGTGACCACCCGTTTGTTCTTAAGATTTTCCGGCACGTCACCGGAAACGATGCGCTGGGCGAGACCTTCCACAATCGCGGTCTTCCCCACTCCCGGTTCGCCGATCAGCACCGGATTATTTTTCGTGCGCCGCGAGAGCACTTGCAGCACGCGGCGGATTTCCTCGTCGCGGCCAATGACCGGATCGAGTTTGCCGCGCCGCGCCAGATCGCACAGATCGCGGCCGTATTTGTCCAGCGCTCGGTATTTTTCCTCGGGCGATTGATCCTTCACCCGCTGCCCGCCGCGCAGATCCTTCATGGCTTTCAGTATGCCGTCATGCGTGACGCCGAAATCCGCAAACAGCTTTTTCACGGCGGGATCTTCCGTCGCGGTCATCGCCAGCAGCAAATGCTCGACCGATAAAAATTCGTCAGTGAGCGCGCTCATTTCCTGCAACGCGTCTTCGAAAAGTTTCGACGTCGCGGGAGCAAGATACGTTTGACCGACGCTGCCCGTGACTTTCGCTTGTTTGGAGAGTTCGATCTCCACCAAGCGGCGCAGATCGTCCGGGCGTACATCCAGCTTGCCGAAAATCTCGCTCGCAATGCCTTCTTCATCGCGCAGCATTCCCGCTAAAAAGTGCAGCGGCGTCAGCGCCTGATGGCTGTGGTCGCGCGCGCTCTGCGTTGCCGCCTCGAGCGCTTCCTGCGCCTTAATCGTCCATTGGTCAATGTTCATGAAGAAAACCTGAAAGCTGAAATTCTGAAACGCTGAAGTGACTGTGTCATTCTGGACACCGCTTCAGCGGGCGTCCAGAATCTCTATCCGCCGAATCGGAATCTTTCTTCTCTCCCTCCGTTCACGGGGGGATCAAAGGGGGCGTCTTCACGCCGAGGCGGATCGCCTGATCCGCCCGGAATCTCATTAAGGGCGGTCGGAGACCGCCGCTAGTATTTAGGAGGGATTTATTCGCCGAGCGGGGTGTCCTTACCCCGCCGGAATCTTCCATCCTTGTTGTCATTCTGGACGCCGCGTCAGCGGGCGTCCGGAATCTCTCACATAATCGAAAGTTATGTGTTTGGCACGGAAATATTTTTTGACCAAACGAACTGGGTTATGCAAATGAAAATGATGGAACAACATCAGAAAACTAATGGCGGTCTCCGACCGCCTTATTCCCCGAAGAGGGGTGACTCTGGCGAGTCACCACCAGGACAATCCTAATAGACTGAAGAATCGACTATCGATTGAAGCCTTGTGCTATCTGAAGGCAGTCTGTCATCTATATAATGAGCGATGTAGATATCTCTTAATGTCAGTTCTACGATGTTCGTGTTATCGGACAAATATAGCCTAACAATTTCCTCGGCATTTTCTATATCTATAGAATCGATCTCACTATGGTTGTGAATCAATCCTATGCGAAAGAACAAATCATTATCAACGTCTGTAGATTTGGAATGGTATGCATGCAGGATACCGAACGCTTGTGCAGCATGTCGTATTCTGTCAAGTGTATCAGAATAGATTCGCGATTCCTTTATTCGATCAATGTCTGTTGCAGGCGGGTTCTTAGAAGGCATGCCACGTACTGGCCAGCCCATTACAACAGCTTTATCTTTTTGAATGGAAAATGATCTTTCATACGGAGATTTGTTCCGACTTTCAAATGGATAGGGTCTATCAGAAAAACCTCCTATTTGCACCTGAAACGGAACAAGACCACAGTGACGAAGGTATTTGATATATTCAACGATTTGCATCTCCGCTCGAATTCCTCGATATTTGAGAATATTTGCGTTTTGATTTAATACTTCGGTATTTTCCATACCGATAATTGTGGCATGAACCTGTTCAAGCTGGTAGGGTTCGAAATTGTCATGCAGTTGTCTAGCAATTAGATTTTGACAATCTGTAATCATTTTCGTGAACTCATTTGTCTTAGTACCATAGAAAGCTACTAACGTTCTTTGATGTTCCATTGTTGCTATCCTTGTCGCCTTTTGCTTAAACGATGCTTTCATTTGTCTGTTATTCGCGGCGGCAGGCGTCTTCGTGTTTCGCCTGCCCCGCATGTTTGTTTATGTGCGCACTGTCCGCCTTTGGCGAGATCTCGCTTCGCGGACCGTGCCGCGCTACATTGATTTGTTCACGGGCGCAACGCCTTGCGCCCCTACCCCGGATTCCGGCGGGGTCAGCGACCCTGCTCGGCGAATAATGCATCAACATCATTTCACGGGCACGATGTATCGTGCCCCTACGACCTTCTCAGATTCCGGGCAGATCAGGGGATCTGCCTCGGCGGACAACGCGAGAGATTCTGGACGCCCGTAAGAACGGTGTCCAGAATGACA
>RPQS01000073.1 GCA_003818605.1 Candidatus Zhuqueibacterota bacterium
ACATCACGTGGGGCACGGGCAATGCCGTGAAAATCGCGGCGGAGGATTGCCGCGAGCAGATGTTCGATTTGGTGGAACGCGCATTAGGAAAAGAGCGCGACGATCTCTTTCTTGAAGACGAGCAGGTGCGTTCCCACTCCGATCCGTCGTTTTCCCTGCCGTTCCGTGATTTTGTGATCAACGGCATCATGATGAAAGACGGCACGTATCGCGGCGGACCGATTATGGGCCGTGGCATGTTCATGCCGGAATTTTCCTCCACCAAATCCGATCCGGAAACCAGTCAGGGCGGCAAACCCAACGTCCACTATACGGTGGGCGCGGCGGCGGTGGAACTCGAAATTGATCGCGAAACCGGCCGTATGCGTATTCCGCGCGTGGCCTTGGCTGTGGACGTGGGTAAGGCTATTAATCCGGGCTTAGTCAAGGATCAGGTTGTCGGCGGACTCGTACAAGGCATTGCCACTGTGTTGTATGAGGATATGCGCTTCGACAGCAAAGGCCGTCTGCTGAACGCCAATTTCACCGACTATAAAATTCCCACGGCGATGGACATCCCGGAGAAGGTGATTCCGATTCTTGTGGAAGTGGCCCAACCCGACGGCCCGTTCGGCGCGCGCGGCGTCGGCGAACATACGATGATTCCCGCCGCTCCGATGATTGCCAACGCGATTGAAAATGCACTGGGAATTCGCATCAAGTCCATGCCGATCACGGCGGAAAAAGTCGCGCTGGCGATCAAGCACAAAGAATAATGATTCGATTACGAAAGAAAGGGTCGGCTTCGCAGCCGGCCCTTTTTTTATCCAAATCGCTGTCGTTCGGCGCGTGGAGCCGTTACGGACACTCCCCGACAACAATGTAGTACTGCTTCACCGCCGAGTCCGTGATTCCGGTGTGAGTGAAGCTCTCCTTGCCGTCGCCTTTTGTGGAGGCAATTTTCTTTGCCAGCAATTGCATGGTCCCGTTTTCCAAATCGGCGAATGAGTTCGCGTGATAGACGGAATACGTTCCGGCAAAGTCCGGACTGTCGCTCCAGTTGAGAACAACGTCTGTGCCATTGTACCAAATCGTTAAATCGGTCACACGATGCGGGACGCACGGTTCGCACGTAATCCATGCGCGATATTCCAAACCGCACGTTATTCCGCTAAACGCGTCCGGCGCAATGAAAAGCCAGTAGGTTCCGGCATCCAACGGACCATTGGTTGTGACAGATACCGTCTCGCATGCGCTCCCTGCAGCTACATTGCTGTAGACTTGGATGGAATCGCACGGATTGTGAGGACCGGGTCCGACGATCGCCGCCAAGACCGGGAATTGCGCCTTCACACACCACGTTGGAGTTACATTTCCGTCGAGTGTAATCGGAAGCCAATCCGTATCGCGCTGCGGGCCGCCTGACCACCATGTGCCGGTTTTGCCGAAATAGGATTGACCACAATGCAGAGCCGTGCCGAATCGTGGAGGATTGGAATTGCAGCCGCCGTTGAGGGTGTCGTAATACGACCCGTAAAGTTCGCATCTCGGTTCCGTCTCAACGAAATCACCCGGCTGATACAAACTTGGACACGGAGAGCAGGGTTCACAAGTCACCCACAAGCGATAATTGGCTCCACAAGGCAGGAAGTGCCAGCTTTCCGGATACACGGCACAGATGTATGTTCCCGCCTCCAGACACGTCATGGTAATAGACAGCGTGTCTCCGGCACGGCTTGATTTCTCCGCCATGCCGCCGTCGCATCCCGGACAATAATTGGAAAAAAGCATCCACGAATCGAACTCGGCCAGCAGCTTGATCGAAATAATACTGGGACTTCCGACCATGAACTGATACCAATCGGTATCCCTAACTTCGTAGTTGTTCATGCGGAAAGCGCCGGAAGAACCGAAGATGGTTTGCCCGCATTCGATATTCTGATAATAGCTCGGGTAACCGTCGCATCCGTTGTTGTATTCGTCTTCGTAATTGTCCAAACAGACCGGCTCTCCTTCGGGGATGTTGCCGGTTTCCATATGGACATCGCACGGCCAAGTGCACGGCGTTTCCGCAGCAGTAAAACGATAGTACTTGAAATCCGTCATGGGCATGTCCCAGAACGGGCGCATGTGCACCGCATACGTACCGGGCCGCAGACATGGTGTCGTGAATATCATCTGCCCGTCCGGCGAACTGCTGATATTATCGGCGTACGATGAGTACGAACACACGTTGTCGTACACGGTGATGTGAACGGCAAATTCAGCGTTCATCGTAATGGTAACGGCGGACGTGTCGCTGAGGGAAAATTCGTACCAGTCTTCATCCACGCGCCGATAGGTCTGCACCATATACGTGAAGCTCCGACCGAAAACCGGTTGACCGAGTTCAATGTGCTGCATGGCATTTCCGGTTGTCCGGCAGCCGCCGTTGCAGTCGGTGTCATTCAACGCCGATTGCGGATTATCCAGGCATTCTTCGACGTCTCCGGACTGCATCTCCACAAACCATGTGCGGCTCGTCCGTATGCGTACCTCGTACGTTCCGTCTTGATCATATGGACCTATTCCCGGCACGGGATAATAGTATATCCCCGCCGGCAGATTGGGGAAGTAGAGAAATGTACTCCACACGGATGCGTAGGAACCATAGTTGATGTCCGTGGCCGTAATCAGGTTTTGACAGGGACAACCCGTGCTTAGAACCGTGTAGGCTCCGACATTCGATGTATAGGAATTATCCCGTTCGATGACGACGTTCGCCTGTTCATCCAGAATAAAGCTGTGCCAGACTTCACCCGTGCTTCCGCTCAACAGATCGCAGTCTTTCGTGGCGAATGTGCTATTGCCGGACAACACCGCGGGAAGGGATGCGGGCACTCCGGCATCGGCACAATCGTCATTCGCGGGCCGCGGACGATCGGCGGATTCCCTCACATCCAGTGTCCAGGGACCGCAATTCCGATACGTTCCGCCGTCAATCGCCAGATAATATATTCCGGACTGCAGATAAACGGATTGCAGAACCGGGCGGGACGTGCCGGTAAGACTGTGGTACGGGCAGCCGTCAATCGCCGATGCGAGGATGGTTCCCTCACAGCAGTTACGGGTCAGGTAGATTTTCGCTCTCCACTCTTCCCCGTCGCATAAAGAGAAATCCCAATAGCCGGCCGCGGGAACCGTGATCCGCACAAATTGTTCATCGCCTTCTCCGTTGGGGCAGTCATCTCCGGCAAAACACGTTTGGCCGCTGACGATACCGGGAGCGGCAAGCTCCACATCGGCGCGGCACGGAGATGCCGCCGTCAAGCGCAGCTCGTAGTCTCCATCGCTGTAGTTATTGCCGTCTACGATCATGTAGTAGGTTACGCCCTGCGTCAGACTGATCACGGCATACTGGCCCATTCGCGTACACATGATCTCAGAGGCGCCGGGACAATTGCCGTCCGTGCGGATGCTGACGCTTCCCCAGTAGGTTTCGCCGTCGGCATAAATACCGTGCAGTCCGCTTCGCGCCGGTGTGTAGCTGTAAATCACATCGGGATAATTGTTCTCATTCGAACACGAGGGCATGAAGTTATCGCGCTTGCCGCGAAGCTTGCCGGAGTCTGAATACGGCACGTGCGAAATCACTACAGCGTCGCACGAATCGCTGCCTTCATCCAGCGAAACGGATTCCGTTCGATCCGCCGTGCGATCCGGCGCATTAGCAGAAGACACGCGCGGAACCATCCGGATCAGGTTTCCGTCCTGCATAAGCTGAAAAGGCGCGGCCACCGGATTCTCTTCGGGCGCTCGCGGCTCCATGGGACGCGGCGCGTGTGTTCTTTTACAGTCCAGATTGTCAAGTGTTCGAACGGGACGCGGGGAGGTCACTGCCCTGCCTGTTTCAGAGGCGGGAGTGGCAGATAAAAAGTCCGCCGGTGCGGTTTGCATCTGCGTAACGGATGGAGATGGGGCGGGCGTCGATAGATTAGTTGTCGGCCCGGAATGCGCGATCACGACGATCAGAGCAACGAAGAGAAGACAAAGCTGTATAATTCGCATGGCTGCCTCCGCATTAATAGGGCTTCTGTACATCTAATGTCTAATAGCAATCCATATACCTCAATTTAAAGCAGTTTCGAGAATACTATAACGGCTCCGGGCATACATGTATCAATTTGTTTTATAAATCATTAGAAACAAATTTGTTTTGAGTTCAACATGCGTATTAGATGCTTAACGGTGAGAAATAATGCACGATTGTGCACATCCTGCATACGGAGAAAATAATTTTTGACCAAACGAACTTGGTTACTCTATATAGGAAATAAAAATAGAGCGGAGAAACATGAACGTTTTAGCGCACAATGGCAGACATTGGGCAGACATTTTTGTGGTATTTTCGAAATATCTTGTAAGTGCTTGATAAAATTAATTTGGGCGTGAATTGCAGGCTAAGGAAAGATACGGCAGGAAACACGCTATGTCAAGAGGAATTTGAATATTTGTTCAGATGCTGAGTTGATTGGAGGTTGAAGGGAATTGGCATTGGAATTAGGGGGAAAAAAGCTTGAGACCAGAGACGTAAGACTTGAACGGAAGAAAACCGGATAGAACCCCATACGACGTGAGGGATTTCGTTCGCAGACGAACGGAATGACACACATCCACTGACGGCGATCTCGTTTCCGCTGGGCGGGAGCTGTGGTCCCGCCGGAAAACGAGTCACATCTTCGCGGCGACAGAGCACCCCTCTCCCCCCAATTGAGTTGGGGGGAAATAAAAACGGGCGCACCATCGTGCGCCCGTTCAGCTTTCCGCTTTCCGCTTTCAGCTTTTCCTTCTACTGCGGTTTCTTTTCCATCCGTTTGCGCTCTTCCGCGCTCAGAAAAATCTTTCGCAGCCGCAGAGATTGCGGAGTCACTTCCACTAATTCGTCCTCGTTGATAAAGGCAATCGCCTCTTCCAGCGATAACACGCGCGGCGGCGCGATCTGATAATTGTCATCCGAACCGGACGCGCGCATGTTGGTCAGTTTTTTCTCGCGCACGATATTCACGACGATATCCACGTCACGCGCGTTCTCGCCAACCACCATGCCTTCGTAAACCTGCGTGCCCGGCCCGACAAGCATCTCGCCGCGATCCTGCAGATTGTTGAGCGCATAGCCTGTGACCCGGCCTTCGCGGTCGGCTACCAGAACTCCCGTCGGGCGGTGGCTGATTTCGCCTTCCAACCGGCGATAGCCCGCCGACTGGTTGTGCATGATCACGGTTCCACGAGTGGCCGTCATCAAAATCGGCCGGATTCCGATCAAACCGCGCATGGGAATATCGAACGTCATGCGCACCCAGCCCGTCTGATGGTTGTGCATGCGAATCATTTGTCCGCGTCGCATCCCCAGGGTGCCGGTAATCACACCGACGTATATTTCCGGACAATCAACGAGTAACGTTTCGTACGGTTCGAGTGTTTTGCCGTCTTCCTGCTTCAGCAGCACGCGCGGCTTGCCGACGCATAATTCAAAACCTTCACGCCGCATCATTTCAATTAGAATCGCAAGCTGCAATTCTCCGCGCCCGAACACGCGAAAGCTGTCCGTTGTGTCCGCATCCTCCACGCGCAGTGCGGGATTGCCGCGCAGTTCTTTAAACAAGCGATCCCGAATCTGCCGCGACGTCACGTACTTGCCCTCGCGCCCCGCAAACGGCGAGGTGTTCACGCTGAACACCATTTCCAGCGTGGGTTCGTCAATTTTGAGCGGCGGCAAGGGCCGCGGGTCCGCGAGATCCGTCACCGTGTCGCCGATGAATAAATTCTCGATTCCCGCCAGCGCTACAATGTCACCCGGGTGCGCTTCCTGAATCGGCATCCGGTTCAGTCCCTCGAATCCGTAGAGCTGCGTGATTTTCACGGGATACCGCTCGGTTTCGGACTTCACGTGCAAGACCTGATCGCCGACGTTAATCGTTCCGTGCGTAATCCGCCCGATGCCGATCCGACCCACGTAATCGCTGTAATCCAGAGTGGCAATTTGCATTTGCAAACCGTGTTCGGGATCGAATTCCGGCGCGGGAATCTTCTCGAACAACAACGCAAACAACGGACGCAAATCCCGTCCCGGAGTGTTCATGTCGAGCGTTGCCGTTCCCGCTCGCGCGTTGGTATAGATGAGAGCAAAGTGGCACTGCTCTTCGCTCGCGTCCAGATCGAGAAACAGTTCCAACACTTCATCCACTACCGCTTCGATGCGCGCATCCGGACGGTCAATTTTATTGATAACGACAATCGGCGAAAGTCCGTTCTCCAAAGCATTGGACAGCACGTACCGCGTTTGCGGCAGCGGCCCTTCGGCGGCGTCCACTAACAGCAGACAGCCGTCTACCATTTTCAGCACGCGCTGCACTTGACCGCCGAAATCGGCGTGTCCCGGCGTGTCCACGATATTGATGATCTTGTTCTGCCAATGCACGGCGGTGTTCTTCGACAGAATTGTAATACCCTTTTCACGCTCCAGATCGAGCTTGTCCAGCACGCGCTCTTCCACCTGCTGATTAGCGCGAAATACGCCCGCCTGATGGAGCATCGCGTCCACCAGAGTGGTCTTGCCATGGTCTACGTGAGCGATGATCGCCACGTTTCGTAAATCTTCCCGTCTGTTCATGAGTCTCGTTTCATATACTATTCGCACAATCACAAAAAATAACAAAGCTTGGCGCGCGTGAATTTCACGCTGATCATGCGCCAAGCCGTTGAGTGAAGAACTTTTATCCCTGGCCCGGAAGAAGAAACTGCTGCACACCGGATAATAAAAGCTGCGCGCCGATGGCCAGCAGAATGAGTCCAAGGAACCGCAGGAGAATCCGTAAACCGTGCTTGCTGATATGCGAAGAAAACCACGCCGCCGAGAGCAGCACAACCAGCAATACAACCATCGCCGCCGCCACGGCGATCAGCGCCGTGAAATGATCGCCCCATCCTTTATGCTGGGCCGTGAGCGTAATGACCGTCGTAATGGCGCCGGGACCCGCGACCAGCGGCATGGCAAAAGGAATGATGATCGGATCCGGTTTTTCCGACTCGGTGACCTCGTCGTGCTGTATCCGTGTGGGGGTCCCTCGCAACATCTCCAAACCCATCAGTACGATCACCAGACCGCCCGCCGCTTGAAAGGCCGCCAGCGAAATCCCGAATGCGGCTAAAATAAATTTGCCGCACATTCCGGAGACGGCTAAAATGATGAACGAATATATCGCCGCGCGCACCGCCGCATGCCACTGCTGCTTGCGATTCATCTGCGCCGTCAGCCCAACAAATATCGGCGCCGCCCCGAATGGGTCGGTGATGGCAAACACAGCGGCGAAAGCCTGTATGAAATAAAGCAGCGACATGCGTGAATAGTTAAAAGGCCGATCCACTAACCGTGAAATGACGGAACTATGCTATCCCAAGGCAAGCCAAATATACAACAACCTTCTTGAATCCGCAATTCCCGTCTTTTCCACTTGTGACAGGAATCCGAGTCAACGTCCAAGCCGCTGTTTTATATAATTATTGCCATTAAAATGGGTCGTGTCTATTGGCCGCCATTGCCGTTCAAGCGCGATGTCTTGGCAGGGATTCGCACGTTTGGGTGAAAACAACCAGCACCGATGCGGGAATTCACCCAACACAAAATTTGATCCGGTTTATTTAAGCGTAAAATAATGATTGCGGCCTTTTTCCGTTGCCGCTTCACAACATGGTGTTGCGATTCAAACCTATTGTATGCATGGCGCTTGCTTCGACTTTTTAACAGTCTTAGTATACTTGGCATACCCATTGCCCTTGTATTGAACGGCAGTCGAAGTGTGAATCGGTCAGATTTGGATGTAACGAGGAGCGACAACTATGAATAAATTCTTAACGAAAATGCTGCCTGTACTTTTACTCGGCCCGCTGGCCGCTTTCACCATTGTTGGATGTTCATCGGATTTAAATCCGATTAATTCACCCGCGACGGATAACGCGAAGCAGTCAGAGCCTCTCGAATCGCCGAATCCCTATCCGCAGTTGACCGAGGACCAACTGAATAATCTGATTCCCGGCTACCGGATTCTATCCGTGGATGAAAGAGCCTATGCGCACGACGAAGCGCTCGATGACCAGTCGTCCCGCTTTATCCGCAAGACGGTCGGAGGCACCGTAACTCATCGCAACAACGGTGTACAGATCGGCGCCTGGCAATTGTGGGAAGACCGTACGATCACGGTATCCACTCCCTACCCCGGATATGCCATTGTGGATTTCTACCCGCATCCGTATCGTTTCAACGGCTGCGTCAGAATGTGGGTGGATCTGACATACGTTCAACTTCCTCCCGGAATGCGGTGGGACGAAATGGCTTTCTTCTACGTCAATGACGATGGCACCTACACACGCTATTGGGGACAACTGGATCTGAACGCGCGGCAATACATCGCCTGGCCGGATCACTTCAGCCGGTATATCATCGCCGCCCCAACCCGTTAATATCATCATACGGCCTGCTTTGACGCACACCAGTTGATGCCATCATAACAAAACAAGGCTCCCCGACGTCGGGGAGCCTTTCTGTTCTCAATACATTCTTTGCAGTATGGACTACAGGTCCTCGTCCAGCGGTTTTAAATCAACAAGACGGTACAGCTTGTTAGCGTGCAACACCGGCAGACCTTCCGCCGGGGAATCGGCATAGAGAAAAGCGTAATCCGGACCGTACTTGCGGCGAATTTCGCGCAGAGTTGTTCGCGAAATTGCATGGTAATTGCGATCCATATCGTCTAAAGCGGAGAAGCCCAGTTGCCGCGAAAGTCCGTAGCAGTCTTCCAATCTATGCCTCCACTCCATCATTCCTTTGGACGTAGCGGGCATCCCTTTGAAGTCCACGACGATCGAGCGCAGGGACATGAAGCGGAAGTGACTTCCGAAAGGGGGCGTAAGAAATAAAGCGTTTTTAGCCGTATGATTCCGAGCATAAAGCGAGACATCATCTATAGCGGCAAACTTATTGCCGTCTTCAGGCAAGTTATGCGCGTCCGCCGGTTTGATGACCTGATGAAAGAGCGACGTTGTTTTGTAGAGACGGTCGCCGGGAATTTTCCCGTTTGCCGCCATCACAACGATTATCAGCGCACAGGCTGCCGCCGCCGCAACTACGGCACGAAATCGTTTCTCCGGAATAACGATGAACCACAACGCAGCCAACCCCGACAGGAGCAAGGCTACCGAATCCCGCAAGGACCCCGCGCCGACCATTAAAAGTGCTGCGAAAATGAAACCAATCACCAGACAAATCGCAAGCGCGGAAGGATTTAATATGCGTGTAAGTTTTCGCCGCAGCGTTTCCATGCCATGACCCAAAACGCCAAATGCCGTCAAAGCCGGGCCGCTGCCCATCATTAAAACAGCGGCGTTTGCGACACTAAGAGGTTCGGCTTCCGAGCGGTCTATCAGAAATGCGGCGGAACGCGCCATAAATATTAGACCGATCCAGCGCAGAATAAAAAATCCGCTGCTGGCATCGAAAGACAACCAGATGCGGCTGTGAATAAATTCCACGAAAAGGATGCCGCCGCTGAGCATGATCACGGTTCCCGCGAGCAGACCTAAAGGAATAAAGGCATCGCGCTTATCCTTGAGTGCGTCTTTATACCACCAGCGCCACGCCCAAAAGACACCGATAAGAAATAAGCCGGTGAGGAAAAACCGTTTCGCTCCCCAAAAAGCGAGCAGAGCATAAGAGCGCGGCGTGCGGAATTGCAGCATCTCGAACAACATTTTATTGTCAATGCCGCTGATATCGTAGCGCACCATCCAAAGCATATAAGATACACCGGCGAAAAGAGCCGCGGAACCGGCAATCCAGAAAAAATCACTCACAAGTCGCTGCGATCCCACGCGGCCTCGCGTGAATAAGCCGGCCAGCCACGACAGGCCCAGTCCCGCATAAGCGATGAGCATCGTATTGATGAGAAGCGTTGGATGGATCAACGATCCGATCAAACCGATCACAGTAGACAGCATCGGTTTTCCGCGCAGTGCCGCCCAGAGACAAAGTAACGCGAGCGGCATTCCCATCGCGCGCGGATCCATTTCCTGAGTAATAATGGGAGCGATGGGGATAATGCTGCTGCCCAGAGAGCCGACCAACACAACCGAGAGCAGCGGAGCCAATTTGACGCGCGGAAATAATTCCTCGGTTACCCGATACGTGATCCACAGCATCAGAAAGTTAATCAGCAGCACCATCACAAACGACAGCCACTCGACAGGAAAGAGCTTCACAAGAAATACGAGTAGGGCGTATACGAAATAGCGCGGTCCAAATGTCCCTGCGGTCTGAAAAATAAAATCGCGTGAAAACAGCGAGGAATCCATCCGCTTGTATATGGACGGCAATTGCACCTGTTGGTCAATAAGCGCAAATCGTAGACCCATGTGAAACGAGACAATGAGCGTGACTAAGGCGAGAAATACAATAAGATGACTGCGTTTCACGGATGAACTCCCGATAGTCGTTCGGTTAATTCCGATGACCTTGAAAAAACCGCTCAATCGTTCTGACCACCCGGTCTTGATGGTCTTTTTCCAACTCAAAATAGCAGGGCAGGCGCAACAGGCGCGGAGCAATATTTTCCGTTACCGGCAGACTGCCCGGTTTCCCACCCATACTCAGTCCCATCGGCGATGTGTGGAGCGGAATGTAATGGAACACGGCTTGTATTCCGTTCTGCCGCAGAAACGGAATCAAATCATCCCGTTCCTCCGCCGTGCGCAGCACGATGTAGAACATGTGAGCGTTATGATGGCATTCGGGCGGCGAAGAAGGCAGCTGCAGAAAACCGCGATCCTGAAGCGGCGCCAGTTGCTCGGCGTAATAACTGTAGATCGCCCAACGCTTCCGTGTGATCACGTCCGCCTCTTCCAATTGCGCGTATAAGAAAGCGGCGATGATTTCCGAAGGCAAATAGGAGGAACCGATGTCCACCCATGTGTATTTGTCTACTTCTCCGCGGAAGAATTTGCTGCGATTGGTGCCTTTTTCGCGGATGATTTCCGCCCGTTCGATATAGCCCGGATCGTTGATGACCAGCGCCCCGCCTTCACCGCTGATAAAATTCTTCGTTTCATGAAAACTGTAAGCCGCTAAATTGCCCAACGTACCCAAGTAGCGGCCTTTGTAGGTGGCATTGACTCCTTGCGCGGCGTCCTCGATCACCATCAGCTTGTGCCGTTTGGCAATATCCAGAATGGCGTCCATTTCACAGGAAACGCCGGCATAATGCACCGGCACAATGGCCTTGGTTTTTTTCGTGATGGCGGCTTCAATCAGTTTTTCGTCCAGATTCAGCGTGTCCGGGCGGATATCCACAAAACGGATGGTCGCTCCGCGCAGAACAAAGGCGTTTGCCGTTGAAACAAACGTGTACGACGGCATAATCACTTCATCGCCCGGGCTGATACCAGCCAGAATCGCGCACATCTCGATAGCGGTGGTGCACGACGTGGTCAGCAGGACTTTCTTGGCGGCGAATTTTTGTTCCAGCCAGGCATTGCAGCGTTTGGTAAACATTCCATCGCCGGCCAATTTGCCTCCCAGCACGGCTTGCGAAATGTAAAAGAGTTCCTTGCCGACAATAAACGGTCGGTTGAAGGGAATGACGGATTCTTGATTTGAAGGACTCATGTGGGAAGGAAATTCAGTATCTTTTAGTGGAGTGACTGTCTTATTTATCGCGCTTTATGCAATCCGCGTAACACCGATCAAGCTGGCGCCGAACGGAATTTTTATCTCGTGATTCTATTACTTCAGCAATGTTCTGTGTTTTCCCGCAGGAGCTATGGCCAATTCGTCCGCTTGTTCGAATATTAGCGGCACATCAGGATAGAGTTGCCGCCATGCGTTCATGGCCGCTTCTTTGAATGTGTCTTCCTCCGCGGCAGGCCATAAACTGTACTGGAGTACAATGGAACTATCTTTTCGCTGTACGAATCGAAAAATGCGGCATTGCAAGGCACGCGCCATGACAAGCGACGCCTGCTGATGCGTGAATCGGCGGCCGCCGGGCAAGTATAAAACATCATCCGTACGGCCGATAATCGGCCCGATTCGTTTAGCCAGTTGTGCATCGTCAATGTCTCCGGCAACCGCGACATCGCCGATCCGGTAGCGAATGAACGGCATTGCATAGTTCATCAGATTCGTCAGGATAATCTCGGCTTCGTCTCCTGCCCCGCTGCGCACGGGAATGCCTTGCTCGAAAAAAACCAACTTTGAAAACACACGATACCAGTCCGAGCCCTGCGTATAAGCCATGGTCGGAGCCTCGTAACATCCATAGATGCACGCAACCCGACCACCGAAAGCAGCCTTCAGCATTTCGACGTGCCCCGCTGTAATCGTCTCGCCCCCGGCGACGACGAGCGGTATGCGCAAAGTGAGATTAAGTGAACTTGCATATCCAGCCACAGCATCCAGCATGGACATGGTGGAAAAAAGCGTATTTGGCTGCAGCCCCTTTAGCTGATTAACAATTCGGTCCATGGATGCATATCCGGGAATGAAATAACGACGAAGGATGCGCAGTCTTCCCGAACTTCCAAGCAGCACGTCACGCTCCACGTCCAGTTTTATGTCGGCATTATATCTCCAGATCGCGGCAATCCTATGATGCAGCCGGTGGCCGTTCGCCATTAAAGCCAGCAGCATGCGAAGATGCGACGTATATTTGACGGTTTTTTTACAGTAAACGGGGAAGGGCACGCCGGATGATCCACTCGTAAAGTCGCACACCAGCGTAGGATGATCCTTCGGCATCGTCAACACTTTTTCGACTCCGGCAGCCCGCATCATGTCCTTGGTCACAACGGGCAGCCGGCGAATATCTTCTATGCAGCGAATTTTCAAGTCGCTGACGCCCGCTTGACTGTAGAGTTCACGATAGAACGGAGAATGCACACGCGCGTATTCGAAGAGTCGGCGGAAACGCCGCACTTGCAGGCTGCGTATCTGTTTGGCAGACATGAGACGCGAAGCCGCGTGATCGAACGCAGTGCCCGCGAACGATAAATACATCTCCATAATACTGAGCCCGGATCGCATGGCATTTCCGCTCAATTAACCGACAACATACAAGAACGATGATTCCCCGAAGGGCGACAGCCGACACATTATGCTTATCATCACGTCGTGCGCGCTATTTTTTCTGAATGGATTGGCGAAACACATTTCGCATGACGGTAAGTCGGTTCATTACAGAAAGAAGGTAACAATGCCGACTACAATAATGCACGCGCCTACCATCATTCTTGCCGTGAGAGGATCCTTCGCAATGAAGCGGGCCGCAAGCGGTGTAGCGATATAGACCAGCGAACTGACGGCCATGACGGTACGGAAAGGGATGGCGCGCATGGCAAAAATCATCATGACCATATCAATCCCAAAACAGGCTTGCGCGGTTATCGTCCACGGATTCAAGAAGCTGTGCAGCACGCGCTTGCGTCCGCGGGCACCGATCCGCATCAGCGCCTGCGCCAAGGCGGCCAGCAATACCGTTCCGACCAGCGCGATTTGATATATTGTTACGTGCACGCCAAATGCGCTAAGCATGCAGCGCCTCCGCCTCTTTCGGCGCCGTCACCATGACGAGTACCCCGCACGTTATGATCACGAAACCCAAGATGTGCATAGGCGTGATCATTTCGTTGAACAGCCAATGTGCAGCGGACAGGTTGATCATGAACACTAAGCTGTTGAACGGGTATACGCGATTTACGGAACGATGCCGAAGCACCAGCGTCCATGCCAGAGCCTGAAAAGCGAGCGCGGCCAATTCAGCCACAAACCACGGATTCCATATTAATCCGAAAAGACTCTTGCCAATGCTGGACAACGCCGCGAGTTTGGCAAAAATCCCGGCAGAAGCACGACAGGCAATCGAGAGCACTAACCAAAATACAACCCATCGCGCAGAAGTCACAAAAACTCCATCGCTATTAAAGTTGGGATAAAGTCTGACATTTTCACAACTTTTCGATTACTTTAAACTTGCCGGACGCGGCCGGGGCAAGCTCGGTTTCGAATTCAATTTCCAGATGAACGTCCGGAAACAACATCTGCATCCGGCGAACTTGCTTTACAGGCAAGGCATTCCACACACCGATTTCAATAAAGTTTTTCAGCAGATATCCGTACATTACCGTCTCCGTATTGCGCCTCTGCCGTTCTTCATAGTTCTATCCTTCGCCTCGACCGAAAGCCTCCATCGCAAGAGTCGCTTTCAGTCGCGCGATCGTCGAGCGTGAAGCTTTCAGCGTGGGCGGAGAAACGAATTTATTATCCACCACAACAACGCCGCGTCCTTCACGCTCCGCAACATCGGCGGCGTCTACAATCGCCTGCGCCGTCACAATTTCCTCGGCGGACGGGCTGTACACTTCATTGGCTACGGCGATTTGCGCGGGAGTCAACGCCGCCATGCCTCCCATCCCGAGATTTCGCGCGCGGGTTGCAAAGGCTCGCAGACCGTCTAAATCATGAACGCGAATATAAGCCGCATCCACCGGAACCACGTTAGCGGCCCGCGCCGCCAGCGTCATCATCATGCGCGGCGTATGCAGGGAAACGTCGTTTTCACAGTGACGCGCCACCTGATCCGCCAAATAGTCTTCGCAGCCGAAAATCAAGGCTACAATGCGGTCGGAAGCCGTCGCGATGGAATAGGCGTTCAATACGGCCAGCGGAGTCTCGATAACCGCCACAATGGAGAAGTGCCCTTTGGGAAGATTGAGGTGGTTCTCAATCAGGCTGAGCTGCGCGTCGAACTTCTTGATGTCGTCAGCCGTGTAGGTCATAGGGTAGACGAAGCCGTGCAGATGTCCGCACGCCACGCCGTCCAAATCGCGCAGCGTCAAACCGGTGTCAATCGGATTAATGCGCACGAAAACGGTCTTCCGTTTGTAAAGACCCGCTTCCAAAACTTGCCGGATTTTGCCGCGCGCCGTCGCTTTTTCGGCGGCGGGAACCGCGTCCTCTAAATCAAGGACAACGCAATCGGCGGCGGTTTCGGGACCCTTAGCCAGCATTTTATCAATCTGTCCGGGGATCCACAACATGCTGCGGAGTATCCATTCACCGGGATAAGGCTTTGCCATGCGCATGCTCCTTTTTAGTACGCGTCAGGACGATACGATTCCGGCATTTCCGTACGAATCAACACGCGACGGCGAAAAGTCAGCACCAGTTCATTGCGCTGATTGTAGCCGCGCGTTTCCACATATATAATCCCGCGATCCGGTTTACTTTTCGAGGGCCGCACATCCAGCACTTCGGTTTCCGCGCGCAGCGTATCCCCTATAAATACCGGTCCGTTATGCTCGATCTTTTCGTACTCTAAATTGGCAATCGCCGCGCCGGAGATATCGGGAACCGTCATCGCCGCTATGAGACTGAACACATACGTGCCTACGACCAACGGTTTTCCGTGCTGGCTTTGCCGCGCGAATTCGATATCGCTGTGAATCGGATGGTGGCACATGGTCAGCAGGCAGAACAGATTGTTGTCGCTCTCCATGACCGTTTTATGCGGCAGGTGATGAAAGACCTGTCCGGTTTTAAAATGCTCCAGCGTACGCGTGTAAGCTAAATTTGCACTCATGACGTGAGCTCCTTTTTTGCTAAGCGCAGGAATTTTGCCGGATTGCCCGCCCAGATCTCGTAATCCTTCATATCGGATATCAGGACGGATCCCATGCCCACCACCGAACATTCGCCAAGTGTGAGGTTTTCGCGAACGCTGGCATTCATGCCGACGTGAACCCCTCGCCCCACCTTCAAATAGGATCCGGTACAGGATTGAGCCGCAAAATGGCAATGATCTCCAAAAACGTCGTTGTGTCCGACCACCGCGTTGGCAAAAACCAGACAACAGCGGCCGAATTTCGTGCCGGACGACAGGGAAACGTGCGGCATGATGGCCGTGCCGGGTCCGAAAGTCGTATTGCCAGCCGAATAGGCCAGCGGATGAATAAACGTGGCCAACCGTTCGTCGGGAATGCCCAGCTTTTCGAACATTTCAATACGCAGATCCTGTCCGTCAATCCGGTAAATGGTGTTGATAAAATAACAGCCTTTATCCAGAAATTTTTGCACGTCGGCAAGCGTTCCCAAGACGGGCAAGCCTTCCAGATCCTCGCCGGTCTGCATGCGGTCGTTGAGGTACCCGATCACGTCCCACTCATCATAGCCCCGGCGGCGCGCATCCTTGATGGCCGCCGCGATGACCGATGCGTTTCCCACGCCGCCCAACATAATGATCTGTTTCGAACTCACACGGCCTCCGTGTATTTCGTTCCGGTCACAAATTATTTCGCTTAGGAATCCCGTTTCGCGTTTTCGTACACCTTTCCAACCACATACTTGGGCCGCTTTTTCGCTTCCATGAAGATCCGGCCGATATATTCGCCCATGATGCCGAAAAAGAGGAAATTCACGCCGAAAAGAAAAAGCACAATCACAACCAGAGACGTCCACCCCGGCATGACATTGCGCAGAAACAGGCGCTGGATGACGTAATATATCGCAAGTAGGATGCTGCCCGCGCTTAAAATTACACCCAAAACACTAGCCACGCGAATGGGAAAAAGCGAGTAGGAAAAAATCAGGTCAAACGACAACCGCAGCATTTTACTCAACGTATATCCGCTGGTTCCCGCGTACCGCGCGTCCCGTTCTAAATCCACAATGGCATATTCGAAACCCAGCCAATGCATCAAGCTGAGCGTGGAAGCCGTTTTTTCGGGAATAGCTTTGAGTTCGTCCACGACTTCGCGCTTCATAGCGCGGAATACGCCCAGCCGCGGTTCGCGCCGCAGATTCGTAATTCGATCCGTCACCACGTAAAAAAGACGGGACATCGCCAGTTTGAGCATGCTGTCTTTGCGGGTTGCCCAGCGGGCAACGGCGATCGAAACGTCCTTTCCCAGCATCGCGTCAATCAACTTGTGAATATCTTCGGGCCGGTCCTGTAAATCCGAATCCATGATGACGGTCACATCATGTTCGGCAAAATCCAAGCCCGCGGCAATGGAGTTTGCCTGCCCGAAATTGCGGGCCAGCCGGATGATGCGAATCGCCGGATCGCTCTTCTGCAGATCGCGCAGCACGCGAAACGAATGATCCTTGCTGCCGTCATCTACGAACACGATCTCATAGTCGGCGGTCAGTTCGCACAACACCGGCTGCAGACGGCGATGGAGTTCCGGCAGGACTTCTTCGTCGTTATAAACGGGAATGACTACGGAAAGACTAAAGGGGTAACGAAACGTGGACATGTAGACTCCGCGACGGTTCACATCGCATTTGCGATGTTAACAACAGCCATTCGCCTCCGATTGAAAACTCGTCATAAATTTTACGGCATTCGGACCTTCGTTGAGGATTAAATCAATCACGCTCACTCCATGCACAAAGGGACCGAAAAGCTGACGGTACTCCGGATAGCCGGAATAATCCATCCAGCGCAGCTCGACGCCGGCTTCACGAAACAGATCTTCCTGAATGTATTCGCGCGCCGCCGGGCCAGAAATATAAATGTTGGATCCCGTTTGCCTGCAGAGATCCACCAAACGCTCGGTCTTGCCTTCCGAGAGATTATAATCCCACGACCAGGAAATTTTCGTGGGAATGCCCAAGAGACCGCAGATCGCGGTGATAAAGCGATAGTTGATTTGGCTGATGTGCTCTTCTGTGCAGCCCAGATATAACTCTTCGAACCACTCCCGATATTCCATAAAATACGGCGCACGCGCGTATGAACCGCTGATGGCATTCCAGTGTTTTTTCGGCCAGCGGTTATCGGCGACTTTCGTATCCCGGATGCGCTGCGACAAGCTGCCGTGCTGTACGGGAATGGTCAGCCACTGCATGCCGTTCTGTGTTTTAATCAGATTCCGGTTGCGCCAGTCGTTTTTCGTAAACTGTACGTCATCATAGAGGATGAACTCGTCGGCGAGATGGATGAGGTCGAAATAGCCTTTCCAGGGAATATAATTGGACTGGATGATGACAAGCGTCCTGGATTGGACTGGAACG
>RPQS01000074.1 GCA_003818605.1 Candidatus Zhuqueibacterota bacterium
ACTCACCTTTGTGAATGCCGGCCATAATCCTCCTCTTCTGCGACGCGATGACGGGTCTATCGAGACCCTGGAGGCCGGCGGCTTGATTTTGGGAATGATGTGCGGCGTGCAATACGAGCAGGCCACCATTCCCCTGCGCGCCGGGGACGTGCTCCTGATGTATACCGACGGCGCCAGTGAAGCGATGAATGGCCAAAACGAGGAGTTCGGCGAGAACCGTTTGCGCGTCTTCCTGAACCGCGATCACTCCCTGCCGCCGCACGAAGCCTTGACCGCGCTCGAACGTGAAGTCCATGATTTCAGCGGTGACGATTCCCTCGAAGATGACTTCACTTTGCTGTGGGCGCGCGTAACGGCCACCGGCTGACCGATTCCGCACCCGCTGTTTTCCCAACCGGCCGACCGCTATCCCTTGAAATTGTAACAGAGTTCTCGTATATTCGGGCAGCTTTTTTATCTGAGGAGAGTCTTTCCATGCGAAAGTCGTTTCGGGTTTTTCTGTGTTCGGGACTGGTGCTGGCCGCGGTCGCGGGTTTTTTCCTGCTAAGCTGCAGCAAAGACGACGGCGGTGACGATAACAACAGCGGCACGGCTCAATGGACGATCATGATGTATGGCGCGGGCAATAACAACCTCGACGTCTCCAACAATAACACGTCCTTTATTATTCAGGACGCACAGGACATGGAGAAGGTCGGCAGTCAGGCGGGTATGAACATCGTGGCTATGGTAGCTTCCATGCGCACCGGCGGCCAAGCCAAAGTGTACCATATCGAGCAGCACACGGCGGAACTCCCCGATTCGTTGAGTTCACCGTGGATTGACAAAGGCTCGAAAGACATGTCCGATCCCGCCACGCTGCGCGAGTTCATCAATTATTGCAAGGCCAATTATCCCGCGCAGAAATATCTGTTGGTCGTGGACGATCATGGCGCGGGCTGGCCCGGAAGCTGCTCGGATGAAATGAACGGCGGCGGCGGAATGCTCACCATGCCGGAACTCAAGAGCGCCATTGCGCAGTCCGATTTGCAGCACGTGGACATCGTCACCTTCCATGCCTGCCTGATGGCCATGGCGGAGGTGGCTTATGAATTGCGCAGCGTCGCGTCCTATATGACCGCGTGTCAATTCACGATGCCCATGCAGAATATTCTTGGTGCGGATCTGTGGCTGGGATGGCTGAAGGACAACACCGGCGCGTCGCCGGCGGATCTCGCGCATAAAATCGCGGAAAAAGTGCGCGTCGCCGCCGAAAACAAACAGAAGACGTCGCATTATGCGATGATTGATCTGTCGCAGATGCAAACCCTCAGCGCGCGTGTCGGAACGTTTTCGAACGTACTGGTAACCGAAGGCGGTCAGCACTGGAATGAAGTGCAGCATGCGTGGTCGCAGACTCATGCCACTCAATACGACAATCCGGCTTATTGTGACCTGCGCGAGTTCGCCAATAAAATTCTGGCCGAACCGACTCTATCCACGATCAATCTGGTGCGCAATGCCGCCAACGACATTATCAGCGGCATCAATGGAGCGGTTCCCTATACGGCCACTTATTTTTATCCGCCCGATCAACCGATGCCGCGCGGCGGTTTGAACATCCATTTTCCCTCGCAATTAGCGCAGTTCGATTCCTCGAATTACGTCACGCTGGAATTCCGCGCCACCAACTGGCATGCTTTCCTGTCCACCTTCCTGCGAGCGGGCGGAACGCAGCCGGAGCAAGGACGCTGCTGCTACAACAACAATGCATCATGCGCGGTAAATACCCAAGCCGAATGCGCACAGCTTGGCGGCAACTGGACGCAGGGCATTGACTGCAATACTCCCTGCCAGCAAGCCACCACGTGTCCCGCCGCCTGCGCGCAGGCCGTGCAAATCAGCGTCGGACAAACCATCACGCAGTGTACGTTTACTGCGCAGGCTACCGAAAACTGGTTCTACGTCACCCTGAATCCCGGCACCTTCCGCTTCCAGCTGGGCAACTTCCCCAACGGTGCGGATTACGACTGCTACACGTTCCTCCAGTGTTCGGACTACCCGAACAGCCCGACAACTTGCCGAGGTGACGCCGTCGGACCGGAAGATTTCACCTGCACCGTCCAGAATTCCCCGGTGCAGGTTTTAGTGCTCATCAACGCCTATCAGGCGCCCTATGGCGGCTACGCTTTCCTGATTTCGCAAACCGGCGTTCTTCCCGACGGCGGGGATGAGCCAACCATTGCTATCCGATAGTTCGTTCCGCAAGGGTTCAATAAAGCGGGGACGCCTGAAGGCGTCCCCGCTTTCATATAAACGCAAGCCGGGCGCTCATCTCATGTCGCAGCCAGCGATAATGCATCCAGTTCAATTAAGTGGCCCGACTTGCGAACCTTGGTTTCCAGATAGTGACGGTTATGATGATTGACGGGCTGCAGGTGCGGCACGCGTTTCGTGATTTCAATTCCGTTTTCGCGCAGACCCTGAACCTTGCGCGGATTGTTGGTAAAGAGTTCGACGGATTTCACGCCCAGCGTCTTCAGCATTTCGGCGGCTACGGCGTAGTCTCGTTCGTCGTCAGGAAATCCCAGCGCGTGATTGGCCTCCACGGTATCCAATCCCAAATCCTGCAAAGCGTATGCGCGGATTTTATTCGTCAGTCCGATTCCGCGTCCTTCCTGTCTCAGGTAGAGAAGAATTCCGCGTTCCTGCTTGCCGATGTGCTTCAATCCGGCTTCCAACTGATCGCGGCAGTCGCAGCGGAAAGAACCAAGTACGTCTCCCGTCAGACACTCCGAATGAACCCGCACCGGAACATTTTCGTATCCGTGCACGTCCCCTTTGACCACGGCGATATGTTCCTTACGGTCGTACTGGTTTTCAAAGGCGTAGATGATGAACTCTCCGAATCGCGTCGGCAGATTGGCTGTGGCCGCGATCCGGGCTTTCGGTTCATTGTCGCGAGTTTCACGCGATGACGCCGAAATTACGTCGAACATCTCCTGAAATGGTGCTGCGGGAAGTGCCATCATTTCTTTCCTTTTTAGACTCCCTTATCTCCAAGCTCTCAATTATGTATACTTCCAATATGCTGACAAAGTTTCTCCAGTTATAATATTCTGTTTATTATTATTTAAGATACATAAAGAGACTGTTTGTTTTTTTATCCTTCATCCTTCATCCTTTCTTCTTGAATCCGCCGTGGCAATTTCTTATATTCTTATTGTCGTCCTTCGGCGGTGTTTTTCCGTAAGGGACTTGATGAGAAGTCCCTCACCGAGCAACATGCGCAATTACATCAAGGACGGCCCTCATGCTTGATTCACTTCGTACTGCCGCCTCCCTCAAACATCATGGCGGCCCCGCCGCACGCGCCTTCCGGCGCACATTCCTGTCTCTGTTCCACACTTTTTTCTCACGTTCCGGCCTGCATTTTCGCAGGGCTTTTCGAGTTCTTGCCATCGGACTCATTGTGTTTTTGCCGGGCCAATCCACTTATGCCGCGGATAGTCTGCGAGTGCGGTGTGCTCTGCAGCTTTCCGCCTGCTGGGAAAACGCTTACGATGTGGATATCAGTGATACGCTGGCTTTTTGCGCCATCGGCAAATCGGGTTTGCACGTTCTCAGCATTGCCGATATAGACAATCCTACGGAACTGGGCTATTGCATTACGGCGGACGAAGCGCGCTCCGTGGATGTTTCGCGCGGCTATGCTTATGTGGCCGATATGCTGGGCGGATTGCGCATTATGGACGTGCGTAATCCGCAAGCTCCCGTGGAAGTTGCCGCCGTCAGTTTCCCCGGCAAGACGCGGGATGTCTGTGTAGTGGATTCCATCGCCTACGTCGCGGTGGGCGACAGCGGCCTGTACATTGTGGATATCCGGAATCCCGCTTCTCCGCTCCGGCGCGCCCGCTGCTCAAGAATCGGGGAGGTGCGCGGAATTACCGTCAATGATTCCATTGCTTACATCGCGGCGGGAGACAGCGGACTAATTGTCGTCAACGTTGCGGATTCTTCGGCTCCGGCGGTACTCGGAAGATGCCGTTTGCAGTGTTTCGCGCAGGATGTGGCGGTCTCCGGCAATCGTGCCTATGTGGCGGCGATGGCGGGCGGTTTACGCACAATCAATATCACCAGCCCGCATATTCCGCAGCAAATCGGTTGGCTGACCAGCGAAGGTTCATCGCAGAGAGTGAAAATCCAAGGGGATTATGCGTTCGTGGCCGATTGGGATCAAGGTCTGCGCATCTGCCGAGTGGGCGGAATCTACCATCCGGTTCAGGTTGGCGTGTTCAACTCTCCGGGACATGCCTGGGGATTGGCTCTCGGAACGGACTTCGCCCTGCTGGCCGATGGAGAGAACGGCATGTACGTGGTCAACACGCATACTCTTTCCTATCCGGCGGAAATCACATCTTTGACGGGTCAGGGGGAAGCCCACGCCATCGGACTCAGTTCTCATTTCGCCTATATTGCCAACGGCATGCGCGGACTCTGGGCGGTGAATATTCAGCATCCGGAAGCGCCCGTCAGTTGGGGAGTGTTTGACACGCGCGGCGACGGTCTGGATGTTTCCGCCGTGAGCAATTGGGCTTATGTGGCGGATGGCGGCAGCGGCCTGCGAGTGATTCAGATTGCCAATCCCGCGGCTATGCGCGAAGTCGGCCATGCCGATGCGTCCGTTTATGCGCAGTGCGTGGAGCATTGGGGTCAATACATAGCGCTCGGAGACGGTTCGGAACTGCGCATCTTCGATGTCGAATATACGTTCAGTCCAAATGAGATGGGAATGATGGCCGTGCCGGGAAATGTGTACGACATAAAAGTCGTGGGCACGCACATGTTCATCGCCGCCGGCCTTGCGGGACTGCACATCGTGGACGTTTCCAATCCCTCGCTTCCGCGAATTGAAGGCACATACAACACTCCCGGACAGGCGAAAGGTCTTGCGGTCGAGGGAAACTTCGCGTACATCGCCGATGGAGACAGCGGATTGCGGATTCTCAATGTGCACGACCGCGAGAATCCCGTGGAAACCGGCTCTTTCAAAACACGCGGCCATGCCTTGAAAGTTACCGTGGACAACAACTATGCGTTTGTCGCAGATCAGGACAGCGGCCTGATCGTGATTCGCGTGATTGATGCGACCCGCCCCGCGCTGGCCGGCTATTACCGCACTCCCGGAGAGGCTACCGACGTGGCCGTAATAGATTATCGCGTTTTAGTGGCCGACAAATATTATCTCGGCTTGTATGATTGTTCGGAAGCATTGGGGATTCACGTAAATGAGGTTTCTCCCGCGGCGGTTAACCGATTCGATTTTCTTTCCGTCTATCCGAATCCGTTCAATGCGCTGAGCGCGGTCGAGTTTTCTTTGCCGCGAGATGAGACCATCCGCGTGGATGTCTTCGATATATTGGGACGGCGCGTGGAATCGTTTTATCACGGATGGCAAAGCGCGGGTCTGCACCGCATCTCCATCAACGGTTCGAACTGGCCCTCCGGCACGTATATATTGCAGCTTAAAACCAGCGAAACCGTACACGACCAAAAACTGATTTTGCTGAAGTAATATCCCCCCGCGTGCGGGGGGACACAAGGGGGGTCTCTTGTTCGCCGAGCCGTGCGTCCTCGCGCGGCCGGAATCCGTTTTCTTCTCGCCGTTGTCGCTCTCCTGAGCGGCAATGGCGACGCAACCACCGCCAGGTGCGCCGAGGCGGGCGCCCCCGACCCGGCCGGAATCGTTGTGCGCCGCGCGGGGTGTCCTTACCCCGCGCGCTATAGGTTCACAAAAAACGACAATTCTCATCCCATGAATCTTTCAAAAATAAGCTTTCAAATCACCGCATTCTTTATCGCCGCACTTATTCATACGGCATTAGTCCCCGTCTTTGCCCAGCCGCCGGACACGTTGTGGACGTACGAATATCGCGGCCCGCAGGATGACAATGTCGTGGATATTGCACCGACATCAGACGGTGGATTTGTATGTGCCATCAAAAGCGAAGCCGAAACGGTGGATAGCGGAAGAGCAGTATTGGTTAAGCTGAATACCATGGGACAGGAAGCCTGGAGCTGGAGTTATCGTGATTGGGATCTCTGGACCGTAACGACAGTTACGGGAACGCAAGATGGCGGTTTCATCTTAGCCGGATCGGGTAACACATGGTGGCAAGAACAGGCTGTGTTACGGACAGATAGTGCAGGCAATCCTCTCTGGTACCGATATTATCGAGTTCCATATACTGATTGGGCAGTGGACATTGTCACCACACATGATGGCGGTTATGCTCTGATTACGGCTCAACTTGCGCTTTTACGACTGAATGCCGCGGGAGATTCGCTGTGGAGTCGTGATTATGGGGATTATCATTTTGGCTACGGAGGCGAATTAATCGAGACCGACGACAGAGGTTTCATTCTCTGTGGAACACGCGGCTATATCCGGCCCGACTCCATGTGGGATGTTCAACCGTGGATCTGCAAGACGGATTCCTTGGGTGGAATCGAATGGGAGCGGCGGATCAACGTCACGGGAGATGTGTGGTGCATGACTATAGCGTCAGCGGGCGATGGAGACTATGTGGTCGCCGGGTCGAGTTTTGCCACGGATACCAGTCGTTCCAGGCCCTTTGTAGCGCGAATCTCCGGATCCGGGGATGTTCTTTGGACGCGTATCTGGAACGATGTAGAGGCAAACCTGCGACGATGCCGGGCTTTACCGGACGGTGGTTTTATTTTGGGCGGATTATATGCATCTGATACTCCCTATTTTGAGCGATACTATTTAATGAAAATAGACGGTAATGGGAATCGGCTTTGGGACGGCATTTACGGCAATTCACAATTGGTATCTGGCAGTGCTCTGGCCGTATTAAACGATGGAAGTTTGGGAATCGGCAACGGACAATTACGCAGCAATACGATTGGTTGGGACGCTTGGGCGGCCCGAACCGGTGTGGTTACTTCGGCAGTGTCACCGCCTTCAATCATTCCCGCCAACCCGATCCTGCTTTCGATCTATCCCAATCCTTTCAACAGCACTACTCAAATCGAATTCACGCTGCCCACCACACGGCGTGTGTCGCTTCGCCTCTACGATGTCTTAGGCCGCGAGGTGGCTGTGCTATTGGATGAGATGAAAACGGTGGGAGAACATAGCGTGAGATTTGACGGCGGTTCATTGTCTTCCGGCGTGTATTTCTGCCGCATGGAAGCGGGAACGGAAGCAAGAATTCAGAAGATCGTTTTAATGCGGTAGGGGCGCAAGGCGTTGCGCCCGCGGGCACGATATATCGTGCCCCTACAACAAAAAAACGACGGCCTAAGGCCGCCTTAAAAATACGTGCGGGGTAAGGACACCCCGCACGACGTATAAAGAAATTCGATTAGGCGGCGGGTTCCATCCCGCCGCGTCATCCGGCATGACCGAGCATGCCAGCTAATCGGTAATCATCTTTCTTTCAGTCTCTTTCCGCCGTCACCCAATAAAAGCTGCGAATGGCAGAAACCGGCGCAAGGAAATATGTGTCCGTCGTGTTGCCCAGCCATTCATCCGGCGCGAAAAGGTTGCCCGAACGGTAGACGTTATACCGGGCCGCGCCCGCCGATGCCTGCCAGCGGAGCATAATATATTCGCCCAGCGGGTAAATCGTCAATCCGGTGGGTGGACGAATCGCGTTCACATCCACCGTGACTAAATTCGACGCATCCGAGAAATTGCCGTTGTGATCTACCGCCCGCACGGCATAGCTGAACGTTCCCGAAGATATGCTGTCCGTTAAAACCGTATCCGTGGCGGTTGCATAAATCACGATTGCCGTGTCGGGATCGAAAATCGAATCCGCGCGGTAAATTGCATAGTACGCCAAGTCGGAATCCGGAGCGGCCGTCCATGACAGAGCAACTCCCGCGGGAATTTCTTCTCCCACAAGAGCCGGAGTCTGCGGTGAAAGATTATCCACGCTGTAGCCGCTGTCCAAAGGAGTATCCCAAAACGCCAATGGATTCACCGACTGCGCGCGAATGAAATAACTATAATAAGGCATGCCTGTTTGATTGGAATCGGCCAAAGTGGAAACAATCTGTCCGTAGCCGGGAAGTTCAGCGGCGGGAATCGTAGCCATCAGTTCGTAATTTTCATCCAACCGCAGATTCACCACGCGATAAATCGCATACGATGCGATACCGTGGCGGTTGTCATCACCCGCGGAAGGCAGCCATTGCAGCATGAGCTGACGCCCGTTGTCGTGCGGCACATCTAAAACCGATTGCCAAACCGGTGAAAAAGATTCCGCAAGATATGCTCCGATATCCGCGCGCGTGCCGTCAGGATCATGATAAAGCGGATTGGGATCGCCGCGATTGATTGCCGGGGAACCCGCCGAGAGATGAAAATCGCGATTCCAGAAATCGGCGAAAGCCGGATCGGCATAAAAGCTGCCGCCCGCCCCATGATATTCCGTATCGCTGGTCAGGCAATAAGCCACCGCCGGACTATTGCCGAGAATCTCTTTTATGCCGCCGTTCTCGATGACGATGCAGTGACGCACGATTGTGGGAGCGCGCAGGAGCAAGGCCGTACTGTCCGCCTGATTCAGAACCACCGTGAGATTTCTGAGTTCCAGCCATTGCCCGTCGTACGCCGTCTCTATTGCCACGGCTCCGGAGGCTCCGCCGGAATTTTCATTATCATAAAAAACGCACCGCTCTAAAAACGGCTCCGCTCCGGAAATTTGTTTTATAGCTCGTGCGCAGACCGCCGCTCCCGCCGTGGATGGTGCGCGCGTATTGCCGGAAAATGTCGAGTGTATAATCTTCGCTTCCACTGGAGCGACCCCGGCAATTCCCTCTAAAAGAACCGCCGAACCGCCTCCGCCGACATTTTCCGAAAATTCGAGCGAATCTCCACGCACGCGGCAAACATGGCTTGTTGATGCCGATGCGATTAATCCGCCGCCGATGTCCGCTGTATTGGAATCCAGATTCGTATTTCGCAGCACTAAATTAATATCGCGAACATAAAGTGCCGCAGCACTGTCGGCGGTGTTCAAGCGGAAGGAACAATCGCGAATAATGAGCGAATCCCCGCTTCCCGAAGATGTCAACTCGCCAGTGGCAAACACCGCTCCGCCCGACTCCGCATGATTTCCCGTAAAAGTACTGCGGGTAATTTCCGCGCGCGACGCGTTGTTGAGTTCCAGATACAGCGCGCCGCCGGAACCGGAGTTATTATTGCCGCTGAACGTGCAGCTATCCAAATCCAAATCGGTTTGCACCGCCTGAATTGCGCCTGCGTTATTGATGAATTCCGTACGCGAAATATCCACGCTGCCGCTGTCCAACCGTATGGCGGCTTCATCGTTCCCGGTAAACCGGGAATCCGCAATCGTTAAAACCGCTCCGCTTTCGATTGAGCCACCGTTCTCCGCCAATAAACAATGATTGAGATTGGCCGGATTAGAAAAATGGAGCGGCCGCGATGCGAAGCCCGAAACACGCGTATAACTCAACGATGTTGTGGTCGGATTCGTGAAGCTTAAAACCACGGTCGCGCCGGTCGAACCTTGACCCAAAATCCGCGAGGAATCTGCCACCGTTCCCTGCGCGCGAAACGTTCCCGACACCTGCACAACGTCAACGGATGAATCCACGGTCAGCGTATGGGAATACAATATCACCGAATCTCCCGCCAAAATCGTCACCGTATCGCCAACTAAAGTCACCGGAATCGTCGAACCGTTCCATACTCCCGAAACGTCGCCGCACTTGCACTGACCGGAACCGGACAATCTCGATTGCAGCGGCGGCTCAGTTGAAGAAAAAGCGGCTCCGCTGAACATGTTGAAATTTTCGTACGGTGCGATTCTGTCCGCCGTCGTGGATCCCGAACCTTCATCGAAGCGGTAATAGCTGACCAAGCCCGGCGTGTTGTCGAGCACCGTAACGTCTTTCAAACACCATGCCTGTTTGCCGCGCCGCGCGGTATTCCAGAATCGCAATTCATCCATCCGTCCGATGAAAAAACTCGTGGGAACGGGCGCTCCCGATCCGCTCAGCACCGTGCCCAATGTCAACGGTTCCGACGTATCGCGCAAATTTCCCGACAGAGTCTGCGAAGCGGTCATCGTTCCATCAAAATATAATTCAATCCGGTCGGCGGCATCATCGAAAACCAACGCGACATGGTGCCACTGTCCGTCATGAACCGTGCCGTCCCCTTTCAGGTCTACAAGTTGCTGAGTGGTTTGAATGCGGGCCTGCAGTGTATCATCATCCCGCACGAAAATGTGGTAGGAATCATCGTTCGGAGTACCCGAGGACTGCCGGAACTTGCTGACCAAAGTTCCCGTATGCGCAACACTGCTCTGGAAAAGCAACTCTATCGTAAAGGAACCGGCAAAATCAAACACCGCCGCATCCGTCGTGGAGGCATAACTGCCCCCGCCGGGAAACTGGACCGACGAGGAGGCTTTGACCTCGGTGCAGAACAGCAAGCCCGTCAATAATATCAGAGAGGCAAGATAGGGGCGGTTTAAAAGTTGCATACTGGTGATAAGATGCTCAAAAATGCAGGTAAAAGCAAGCCGGAAACCTGCCTTGAGGGTCTGTTAAGTTAATTGTAATCCAAGAATAAGATCATCCCGCCGTATTGCGGGAACCTCAAACACCGAAAGCCGTTTACCATTTGTAGCCCGGATGCATTGGATGAGCCGGGCCAAGATCAGAAAAAAAGACAACCATGTTTAAAGCACACGGAAACATTTCACGAAATCTTTTAGTGGCAACACTGCTCGTCTTAACGGGTTTGGCGGTCGGAGTCCTGTTCACCGCCCGCTGGGATCTCACGGCGTCCAGTGAAGCTCAAAGCGTTGCCCCGCCGGTCAACTATCGTTTTGCCTCCACCTCCTTTCCTATGCTTACGGAATCGGGGGAAAGCCCGTTTGTGGCGGTAGCGGAGCGCGTTGCTCCCACCGTGGTCAACATTACCACCGACCGCAAGGTGGATCAATCCGATCCGTTTGAAGATTTCTTCCGCGATTCTCCCTTCTGGGAATATTTTCATCGCAACCGCGGCGAGACTCCGCGCAAGCGCGAAACGGTCGTACCGTCCACCGGATCGGGCATTATCATCAGCCGTGACGGCTACATTCTCACCAACAATCACGTCGTGGCGGATGCCGATAAAGTCACGGTCAAAGTTCAGAACGGCAAAGAGTACAAAGCCACGATTATCGGCAAGGATCCGGAAACGGACGTGGCCTTGATTAAAGTGGATCGCGGTTTTGATGCGCGCGAAGTGGCTTTAACGGGCAATTCCGATTCGATCAAGGTCGGCGATTGGGCCATTGCCATCGGCAATCCGCTCGCGCTCGATTGGACACTTACCGTGGGCGTCATTTCCGCCAAGGGCCGCTCGAACTTAGCGATTGCGGGCGGCGGACCCAGCTACCAGAATTTCATTCAGACGGATGCGTCCATCAATTTCGGCAACTCGGGCGGGCCGCTCTGCAATATTCACGGCGAAGTGATTGGCGTCAACACCGCCATTAATCCTTCCGGTCAGGGTATAGGCTTTGCGATTCCCATGAACATGGCCATGAAGGTGGTGGATCAGCTCCGCAGCAGCGGCACGGTGGCGCGCGGTTATTTGGGCATGCTGCCGCGCGATCTGACTCCCGAATTGCGTTCCGCGCTCAGCGTTCCCGAGGATGAAGGCGGCGTGTTTGTGGAGCGGGTGGATAAAAGCACTCCGGCGGATGACGGCGGGCTGCGGGCCGGGGATGTGATTTTGGAAATTGACGGTCAGAAAATTTCCGATCCCGCGCAGTTCCGCATTGTGGTAGCCGATCATTCACCCGGCACGCGCATCAACGCGCGAGTATGGCGGTCGGGATCTTCGCAGAATCTTTCTTTTGTGCTGGGCGATCGCGCCAAGCTGGTCTCTTTATTCGGCAAGGATGAGCAGGAAAAATCCTCGAAGGAAACGTGGCTGGGAATTCAGGTGGAGCCGGTCACGGAAGAGGTCGCGCGCGCGCTGGAGTTGGATGAGCTGTCCGGAGTGATCGTCACGGATGTGGATCCGGCCGGTGCGGCGGCGCAGAAGCTGCGCGAGCGCGACGTGATTATCGAAATTGACCGCAAGACGGTGGAAAGCATTCTCGATTTTAAGCGGATTGCGGCGGAACTGAAGGACAGCAAGAAGGCCGTATTGTTCCGCATTGTGCGTAACGGACAGAAGACGTTTGAAGCGATCGAGCCGTAACTCCTCCCAAGGTACGTCCTACGGCATGAAACCCCGAAGCGCACGCTTCGGGGTTTCTCTTTGCAGAGTGTCTTTCGTATTCGGTAGGGACACGGCCTGCCGTGTCCGTTCACGGGGGGGTAAGGGGGGGTGCGTTCCGGTGCTCTTTCTCTTCGTAGACCTTTTTAATCATGCGGTCAAGGAAAAGATTGGGATCGGAGAGAACTTCGGGAGTGATGCGGAGGTTCTGCGTGCCCGCGAGCTTCATGCCGTATTCATAATTCTCGAACATCTGCGAAAGACGATCCACAATAGAAGCGGGATCGCCGCCTAAATTCTCGCGCACCCACGCAGCGCTTTCCGCCGGGAATTCGAGAATGAGTCCGCTCTTTTCCAGAAATTTTCTCTGGAACTGGGAAACGGCATCGGCGGCAACGATGTCATTCACCACGCGATCCGGTTCGAGCACGAGTTCATGCGTGACGTGCAGCTTCTTGACCGTGGAGGTCGGCAGCAGTTTTTCAAAACGGATGAGCGACCGCTCCATCACCGTCTGCAAACCGCGCGCCCCGATTCCCGCCGCATACGCCCGGCGCGCAATCTCGCGCAGCGCGTCGTCGTCGAACGTGAGATCAATTCCATACGCCGCGAAGTCGCGCATCTTGCCCTGCGTAACCGCCGAGTGTTCGTTTGTCAAAACGTCGAAGAGTGCTTCCTCATTCAGTTCACCAAGCTGCGCAACCACGGGCAGCCTGCCCACGAACTCGGATTCAAATCCATATTCCATTAAGTCGGTCGTATTGGCGCGCCGCAGAATGTCTTCATCACGCACGGGAATTTCCTCGCCGCGTTTGAATCCCATCGTCCCTTTCGTGAGACGGCGGCGGATAATGTCGGCCAAACCGCTGAAGGCACCCGACACGATGAAGAGCATGTTGCGGGTGGAAACTTTCTTGCGGTCGGCCTTGCCCGTCCGCTGCGTTTCGATCACGGCCTCCATCTGACTGGCCAGATCGTGCGGCGTGCGCAGTTCGACTTCGGTATCTTCCATGAGTTTCAGAAGCGCGCGCTGCACACCCGTGCGGGACACATCCGGCCCGACCAAGTTTCCCGAAGATGCGATCTTGTCAATTTCATCCACGTAGATGATGCCGTATTCCGCGAGCTTCATATCGCCGTGAGCTTCGCGCACAAGACCGCGCACCAAGTCTTCGACGTCGCCACCCACGTAGCCGGTCTCCGAAAATTTGGTGGCGTCTCCTTTGACAAACGGCACACCTAATTTATCGGCAATGAGTTTCACGAGATAGGTCTTCCCCACTCCAGTCGGCCCGATCATGAGGATGTTGGATTTGATTCTCCCCGCCGCCGTCTCGCGGTCGGGATGATCGAGTTCCCATCTACGGCGATGGAAATGCGTACAGATTTTCGTGGCTAATACTTCCACGGCCTCTTCCTGATGCAGCACGTACTGCCGCAAGTAGGCTTCGAGTTCCGTGGGCTTGAGCGTAAAATCTATTTGATCGAGCGAGGAATGCTTCGTTGTTTCCGTGCCTTCGTGCGGCATGGCCAAATCCACATCGGCCACGGCAACTTGCTCGCCGTAGCGGCTGCGGAGAAATTCGCTGATTTCCTCCCGGATTTTTTCGGGAGAGGGGGGATTCGTCATTTCCAGAGTGCCTTTCGAGTGTATGGGCATAATATACGAAAGGAAAGGGAATAGGGTTCCGAGGAAAGGATGAAGGATGAATTAATAATGTCATTTTTCATGAATATTCGATAAAAAAAGACAAACAAGGCAGAAATATTTCTGACCAAACGAACTGCTTTACTGATTAATATTATTACGAATACAGAAAAAATATTGGGCGTAAAATCGTAGTCATTGGGGGAAACAAGATTGTACAGTGTGGGGACTCTGGTTGCTGTGCCATTTATAATATACGAAAATTTGAACAAAGTTTCAAGCGGCGGTCTTAAAGTCAAAAACTGACTAAACATTTACTTAGATATAACGGCATTCGATTTCGGCTGATTTTTGAGGACTGAATAAGGATGGAAACTCCCCCTTCTTGCTTCCCCCACAAAGTGGGGGAAGGACGGATTCCGGGCAGATCGGGGGATCCATTCACTTTGTTCAGGACAGGTCTGCCTCGGCGGACATTCCGGTCCGCGAAGCGAGATCTCGCCAAAGGCGGACCGGGTTGCGACCAACACCCGGGAGGGTGTTGGCTAGTCTCCGGCTGGGCGCACCTAACGGTGGTCTTGTCGCGGCGGTCAGAAGTCAAGATGTTGCAATTTAGGCGGCACTTTTGTATTATTTAAGGTTATGCAAAAAAAGCATCTGCACTTGTTTTTGCTGCTTTTGTTGGTCAGTGGATGCGGCCGCCCACAATGGGGCGACGAAAACGACTATCTGCTTAACAAAAAAGCAATTAATCTGCATTTCGACCGGGAAACTCCGGCAATAATCCGGTGCGCGGGAACAGAAGTCCGGGCAGGAGGATTGACGGTACCGGTTTTCCGGATGAGAGTTCAGCCGTACCGGCAGAAATTTTGGGAATTGCAGTGGGGATCGGCAAACGGCGATCCGCTTGCCATGCCGTATAGAATAATCACGCGCTCTTTGACACGGCTCATGCTGGGGGATGCAACCCAGGGCTATGAGCAGTTCGTGGTTCCGCTGCCGGAAGGAAGAGGAGCGGAATATTGTTTGAACAGCAAGATCAAAGCGGAGTTCGCGCTGACATTGACGGCGCGCGACACGGACTCGCTTTTATCGCTCGCGCCGAGGCGAATAGACGCACGAACCTTTATTTATCGCGGCGCGGATTCCGTACAATTGATTGTCGCCGCTTCGGTGAAAATTGACTCGGCGCTGCGCCTGTCGGGAGCAAAGCCATCACCCGAATGGTCATTTCGTTTGGCGGAAACGCGGCGCGCGCGACTGCTGTTCGCATTCTGCTCCAATCAGCGCGAGCTGAACGATGCGATCATGTGGAGCCGGCGGAAGGTTGAGCGGTTAGAACGCGATTTAAGCGCGGACATTTCCGACCGATTGGAGTTTTCACTGCGCACGGAAGACGACCGAACCAACCAAGTCTTCGCGTGTTTGGCGATGGTTGCAGCGGGAGCCGATGCGTGCATCACGACCGGCACGCAAAGCGAGATCGAAACCGCGGCGATGCTCAGTCCCGCCCTTTTTCTGGCTTCACATCAACCGTCGAGCGTCGTGTTTCCGGGGGCGGGAAAACCTGCCCGCGAGAAATTCACACCGCAGGAGATGCGGGATCATCTGCGCTGGGGCGGACCGGCCTATCGAGCGGCTCTGCAATGGGGAATGGCCGACGACGACACGCTGCGCAGAATTGCTTTGGACGTGCTCACGGGTCTGTCCTCATTGCAGCGGGATTACGTAACCTCCGATCTGGAAGTCGTGGCGGATGCGGCGATTGAGGACAGTCTGATGCGGTTGTCCGTGGCGCATATCCGCATGGCGGATTTATGGTCCTTAGGAGCAGAAATCTGCGACGCGCGCGGAGATCATACGGCGCGCGGCGAGTTCCGCAAGGAGATGATCCGGGCGGAACGCAAAGCCCGGCAGTTGTTCAACGAATCGGCCCGGCGCTATCTCAGAGCAACCATTCAAAAACAGGATCGTCTGGAAACTTTCTTAGACACTACGGAGATTGACGAAGAAGAACCCGAAACCTCTCCGCTGTTTTCCACGTACCCGGTGTTTGCCACGTATCCGGATACGGCTTTATATTTACAAGCGGGGGCGAAGTACGGGTTCAATTGGCTGGATAACCAGCCGGCCGGATTTTGGAGCCGGCGTTTGGCGGTGGACGGTTTTGTGTGGCAGCGATATGTTGCCTACCGCTTTCGCAACAATTGGCAAATCACTGAAACACGCGATTTCGACAGTCTGACCGCTTTAATTTTGGAAGGTCCGCTGCCCGGATTATTAGGCTCGGGGCCGATACAAAAGGAAGAACCTTCGCTGGCCGCCATGGCGGCCGCCTTTCAGAATCTGGCGGAAGTTTATTTGGGGATTCATCCCGATGGATTCCGACATCGGGTGACGATAGAGCCGCGAACTCCGGCGAGCTGGGGAAGAACGAAAGCTCGCGTGCCGTTTTCTTCGGGATATCTGCTGCTCGATTACGATTTTGCCAATCAGAAAGCGATAGTGGGAATGGCAGGCCTTCAACAGCAGGTAGACGTGTATTTCGGTTTTCCGCTGCCGGAAGGCGGATTTGTCCGGACGCAGTTTACTTTAATGCCGGGCGGCCATCCGATACGGATCGAAATCGTACGCGATAAAAGAAAGCGCGTGGATATCCGGACGGAAGAGGTGCCGTGAGGGGGAAAGGATGAACGATGAATGATGAAAATCTGAAAGCGGAAGAAAGAACCCCCCTTTCATCCCCCCGTGAACGGAGGGAAAGCAGGATTCCGGTTCGCGAAGCGAGATCTCGCTAAAGGCGGACCGGGTCAGCGACTCCTGCTCGACGGATTTGGATACCCCCCTTCTGTTCCCCCCTTATACTAAGGGGGGAAGGAAAAAATAAAGGCAATATGGCAGAGCATTTTGCATTAGGATTGGATATCGGCGGGACGAATATCAAAGCCGGAATCGTAGCGGAAAGCGGCGAGCTTATAGATCATGTGATTGCCACGACGCCCGCCCGGCGCGATCCTCCGGACGTGGTAGCGGCCGCCGCACAAGCCGCACGAACTCTCTTAGCCCGCAATGAAGTTCACCCGGAAGGAATCGGCATTGCCGCCGCGGGAATGGTGGATCTGGCGGGAGAGCACGTGAAGTGCGCGCCGAACTTTCCGTCATGGGACAACGTGCCGCTGCGGGCCGACATCGAGAAGGCGATCGGACTGCCGACCGTGCTGGGCAATGACGTGGATGCTTTTGGCCTCGCGGAACACTGCTGGGGAGCAGCCGTCGGAATGCAGCATTTTATTGCCGCAGCCATCGGAACGGGATTGGGTGGAGCGATTTTTATTCACGGCAAACCCTATCGCGGAGCGATTGGAGCGGCGGCGGAACTTGGCTTTACCGTGATCTCACCCGACGGTCCGGCGGTATTAAAAAGACCGGGCGTGATCGAAGGCTATATCGGACGGCACGGATTTGACGAAATCGTGTTGAAGCACTTTCCGACCGGCGAGATTCCGAATCCACGCAAAGTGACGGAATTGGCCGCGCAAGGAGACACACGCGCGCGCAAAGTGCACAGCGAAGTGGCCGGATATCTGGCTGAGGCGGCAGCCTCATGGCTGCATATTCTGAATCCCGAAGCCATCGTGCTCGGCGGCGGGACGCTGGCCGGAGCCGATTTTTTCTTTGAAGAATTCGAACGCAAGCTGCGCGCCCGAGCGCTGCCGCTGCATTTTTCCTGCCTGAAAATTCTGCAAAGCAAATTAGGTTATCTGGCGGGCGTGCAGGGGGCGGCGGCGCTGTGGTTTAGAAGAGAAAAAGAAAACGCGAAAACGGAAATCTGAAAGCGGAAGAAAGACCCCCTTGTGTCCCCTCCGCAGGGCGAGATCTCGTCCGCAAAGCGGACGGACCGTAAACGGAGGGAGAGAAGAAAAGATTTTGGGAGGGTCTGATGACCCTCCTCGGCGGAAGGTTCCGGCCGAGTTGCGGCCAACACCCGGGAGGGTGTTGGCTAGAGCTTATCTTAAAAATATCGGAGGAGAATCAGGATGCAGGCGAGGTGGAGGAAGCCGAGGTAGTTCTCGATCCAGT
>RPQS01000075.1 GCA_003818605.1 Candidatus Zhuqueibacterota bacterium
AACATCACCATCGCTAATCCGATCCTGCGCGAAACGTTCGGCTGGTCCAAGGAGCAGCTCGGAGTGATTCTGACCGCAGGGTTCTGGACCTATGCGGCTTCGGTCTTTTTGAACGGCCCCTTGGCTGACCGCATCGGCGGCAAGAAAGCGATCATTATCGGGGGATCGTTCGTGGTTCTGTTCACCGTGATCTTCGGCATCGCACCGGGAATCTTCGGTGTGCCGAATGAACTGCGCGAACTGGGAAAGCGGTATGAGCCGCTGAAAGAGCAGGTGTGGAATGAACCGACGGCGCTCATCAAGCGCGGAGCGATTTACAAGGGCGATATGAAGCTGCCGCCTTTGGCTCCCGCCGATTCGATGGCGCTCGTCACATCCGGCGTGAAAGCGGAAGAATTGAAATATTTCTCCCGCGTCTCCTCGCATATTCTCATAGCCACTCCGCTCAGTACCTACGAACGCATCCGCGAATTTCACAATCTGCTTCCGCTTGCGTTGCGATCATCCGATCCCGACCGCGTGGCCAAACTCGAAGCGTTCGGCAAATCGGCCTCGGTTCTGCTCTCCGTTTTTATCATTATCTGGATTTTCAACTGTTATTTTCAATCGTTCGGCGCGCTCTCGATTGTCAAGGTCAATGCCGCATGGTTTCACGTGCGCGAGCGCGGCGTGTTCGGCGGTATTTTCGGGATTATGATTCAGGCCGGACGATTGGGAATCATGACTCTCGGCGGATTGATTGTCACGTACATGCCGTGGCAATACGTGTTCTTCATTCCCGCCGCGCTTTTAATAGTGATTGTGTGGTGGGGAACACGGGCCATTGCCAATTCTCCCGATGAAGCCGGATATGCGCATCTCGATCCCGGCGACGGCAGCGAAGAAGAAGCGCATATCAAGGTGGATTACAAGTGGATCGTCAAGCGGATCTTCACCAACCGCATCATGCTGATGATTGCGCTGGCCGAATTCTGCACGGGATTTGTGCGGCACGGAGTGGATCAGTGGTTTCCGAGTTTCATGCGCGAAGTGCATCACGTCGCGTTCAACTCGAAAGAGTTCATGCTTACGGCTATCGGCATGCCTATCGGTGCGATTTTCGGCGGGCTTTTAGCCGGGACGCTCTCCGATAAAGTGTTTGGTTCGCGGCGTCCGCCCGTAGCCGCGCTGTTTTTCTTCGGGCAGGCGGTTGCGCTGTTGGGATTGCATTTCAGCCAGAATTGGGGGCCGTTCGCTTCGATCTGGATGTTCATGCTGGTTTCCATGTGCATTCAGGGCACGCACAGTCTTTTATCGGGTGTGGCTTCAATGGACTTCGGCGGGAAAAGAGCGGCGGCATCGGCGGCGGGATTATTCGACGGCTGTCAGTATTTAGCAGGCGGCGTAGTCGGCTGGGGTCTCGGCTGGTTTCTGGATAAATTCGGCTGGGGAAGCTGGACTTGGGGAATCATCGGCTTCAGCCTGATCGGCGGATTTTTAATGGTCACACTCTGGGAAGCCCGCCCCGCCGGCCAACTCAAAATCCCCTTCCCGAAAGTAGAGAAGAGCGAGCATTAATTTTATAGGGGCGCACCAATGTGTGCGCCCGCGTCTTCTTAGCGGGCAGTAATTCTCCGTAGGGGCGCAAGGTGTTGCGCCCGTTTTCCTCGCGGCGGCAGGCATCTTCCCTGCCCCGCAATGATCTTTCGTAGCCGCGCACGGCAGTGCGATCTCCTTCCGCCGTTGTCGCTCTCCCGAGCGGCAATGGCAGGCGAGCGTAGGGGCACGACATGTCGTGCCCGCAACCCAAACACCGCAAGCTGCACCGAGCAGGGTCATCAGACCATCCCGGAATTCTCTGCCGAGCCGGGGCTCCCGACCCGGCCGGAATCTTCTCTCGTCTACAGATAATATTTGACTATAGGGGTCACTTATGGATGACATCATGAATTCGTTATCCTTTACAGTTCATTCTGGCAAAGGGGTGTATGCCCTTTTGTTAGGTTCTGGGGTGTCACACTCAGCCGGCATCATGACTGGTTGGGATATCGTTCTTGATTTGATTGGCAAACTGGCTGCTCTTGAGAGAGCGAAATGTGAACCGAATCCTGAAGAGTGGTATCACACGAAGTATGGAGAAGCACCTGATTATGCCGTTTTACTTGAGAAGCTGGCGAAAACAGGTGCCGAGCGCACTCTACTCTTGCGTCAATATTTTGAACCTACTGAAGAAGAGAAGGCCGCCAAGCAGAAGATGCCATCGGCAGCTCATAAAGCAATCGCATCTCTTGTATCGCGTGGTTTCATTCGTGTAATTGTGACCACCAATTTTGACACGCTAATTGAACAAGCATTGGAGGCACAAGGGATTCAACCGATAGTAATTACTACACCGGACGCAATCACGGGGATGATGCCGCTGGTTCATAACAAATGCACAGTCCTTAAGCTTCATGGCGACTACCGTGATACACGGATCAAGAATACAGAAGAAGAGTTGTCGAGTTATGAAGACTCTGTGGACAGACTTCTTGATCAGATTCTGGATGAATACGGTTTAATCATTTGCGGCTGGTCGGCCGATTGGGATACGGCCCTAAGAGCTGCCATCGAACGATATCCAAATCGTCGCTTTTCTACCTATTGGACAGTGAGAAATACGTTGACCGAGAATGCAAAGCGGCTTATTGATTTACGCGGTGCACAGGAAATCAGAATTTCGGATGCGGACTCGTTCTTCACAACGCTTGAATCGCACGTGCTCGCACTGGAGGAGTATAGCCCACCAAGCCCGAGATCAAAGCAGATGGCCGTTAGTGTGCTGAAGCGCAATCTGGAAAACGGGCAGAGAATCGTTATAGGTGACACGCTTACACGGGCGTTACAGGAAACACAACTCGCTTTGCATGATGATCGTTTCTCACCACAGAATCCACAACCAAATCCGGAAACCGTTTTATCGCGCATGCGGCTCTATGAGTCGCAAACAGAGACTCTGGCGGCTCTTTTCGCAACCGTTTGCTACTGGGGAGATGACACATATCATGATGTGCTGGTTCGCTTGTTGGAACAGATCGGGGCTCGAAGGAAATCCATTGCCGGAGATGAGATATGGGATGATATGCGCACATACCCGGCGATGCTTCTAATGTATACGGGAGGTTTTGCTTCAATGGTAGCAAACCGTTATGACACAATGGCTGCATTACTGATAAAAGCAAAGATCCGGACTCAGAATTATAATCGATTGGCCTGCGACGAACTTCGTCCCACAATTATCGTTAGTCCGGACTTACTCAACCAGACGAAAGAATATAAGCTAAGAAAGACTCCTATGAGCGAACATCTCTATAATTTGATAAGGCAATGGCTGCAAGCATATATTTTAGGCGAAGACGCGTTTGATGAGATGTTCGACCGTTTCGAATATCTTTTTGCTCTAGCCTGCGCGCAGAGATCAAAAAAAATATACCTCGGTCGGTTTGCATGGAAGTATCATGGGGATGATCGGGATGGCGTAATGGGACAGATCGGGGAAGAAATCAAGACTCACGGAACGTCATGGCCGCCACTAATGTATGGCTTGTTAGAAGGTCCTATTGACAAACTGCTTGAAATCAAAGCCGCATTGGATGAGCGAGCCAAGATATTGTCGCTTTCGTATTAACGCGACCTCCGCAACAGATATTTACCGCCCGCATACTGTGCGCTGGAATTGGTGCCCTCGCGCACCCGAAAACAAATAAATTGTTTTCCCGGTGGTGACTCTCCAGAGTCACCCCTCTGTTGGTGATCCGGAAAGACGGGGACCTCTGGAGAGACCCCGCGGCGAACAGGTTATCTTCCGGCTGCCTTACGTGTATGGCTCGGCGAGATAAAGGACATGGCAGGCCATGTCCCTACCGGATTTTCATTTCATCGTTCATCATTCCTCGTTCATCATTTCCTCAGAGGCTTTTCTAATTGCCCATATTTTCAAACAACTTGCCAATCTCATATTATACAATCCACAAGGTGTAACTTCAGCAATTCGCCCCCTTGATTTCAGCCCAATCCTGTTGTATATTTAGAACACAATCTCCCCATCAATCAAACCAATATGCGCCCCGCTTTCTTCCCGATTTTCGCACGCAATAAACCGATTCAATCCCTTGAAAATAATCCCGTAAACCAGTTCGTTTGGTCAAAAAACATTTCCCCTCGGTCTCGCCTGTTAGGGATTCCGTTCTAAGACGAACGGAATGACACGCGAGGGGTGAGGGCACCCGCTCGCGGCGCACCAAGATTCCGGCAGGGTCAGCGACCCTGCTCGGCGGAAAAATCGCACGGCCGTGCGCGGCTACGGCTATTGAATGGTTCATCCTTCATCCCTCATCCTTTATCCTTTCTTGTTGATCCATGCGGCTCGGCGAATAACAAACAGGGCAAGCCATGTCATCAATTCAACCCCGCAAAACCTGCCGTTTCTTCTGTTGGTATGACCTGTGACAATCCGGAGATCATCATGAAATTGTGCTGTCTTGTAATTCTGTTGGCACTGTTTTTTGCCGCCGCCGCATTCGCCCAGCCGGACAGTTTGTGGAGTAATGCCTTGGGCGGATCGTCGGGTGAAGCCTGCTACACGGTTCTGCAAGCGGCTGACGGCGGATACGTACTGGGAGGCTACACACAAACATGGGGCGCGGGCTGGAATGACTTCTGGCTGGTGAAGACTAATGCTAACGGTGACAGCCTGTGGAGCCGTACTTTCGGCGGCGGTGACAACAACAAGTGCGAAGCCATGATTCAGACCGATGACGGCGGTTTGGCTTTAATCGGATCGAAAGAGCTGTGGGAGAACGGCGCGTACAATCAGGATTTCTGGCTGATTCGAACCAACGCCAACGGTGACAGCTTATGGAGTCGTACCTACGGAGGGCCGGCTCATGAGTGGGGTTTCTCACTCCAACCCACTTCAGATCATGGCTTCATTATGAGCGGAACGACAACTATTTACGGCTTGCCGCTCCAGTGGGATTTTGCGTTAACAAAAGCCTCCGCTTCCGGTGACAGTGCGTGGAGTCGGCGCTATGGCGGGCCCGATGAAGAGCGGAGCTATCACGCTTTTCAAACAAGTGACGGCGGATACTTGGTTTCGGGCTACACGAAGTCTTTCGGTCAAGGCCAGCCTTTGTACTCTGATGGCTGGGTGGTCAAGACAAATGCTAACGGAGACAGTCTGTGGAGCCGGGCGTACGGCGGAGAGTACGCGGATGAATTCACCAGTGCCTGTCAGACTTCGGACGGAGGCTATATCCTTGCTGGCACAACCAATTCCTTCGGGGAAGGCACGCCGGGCTACCTCAACTATTGGCTCGTCAGAATTAACTCTGTCGGCGATACGCTTTGGACAAAAACGTACGGTGGCATAGGATCGGATGGCTGCGAAGCCCTGCTGATGCATAGTGACGGAGGGTTTATTCTTGTGGGTACAACATCATCATACGGATCGGGCAACTCAGATATATGGATAGTGCGTACGGATGCCCACGGCAATTTACTCTGGCACCGCGCATTCGGCGGCAGCGATTGGGATAGAGGCTATGCCATCGCCCCGACTTCAGACGGCGGTTACATTGTTGGCGGAGAGACAAGTTCCTTTGGATTCGTGGATATGTGGCTGGTAAAAACCGGTCCCGACGGCGGCGGCGGAGGCGGTGAAACCACACTTCTCAGCGAAAGCTTCGACGGCGGCTTTCCACCTGCCGGCTGGCAGACACAGCAACTCGGACCGACGACCGAGAATTGGCAGCCGTTGGCCGATGCGCCCGGTGCAAGTTGCGGTGATGAGGCTCACTCCGGTTCCAATGCCGTATATCACAATGACGACGACGGAACAGCCGATGTGGATGTGCGTGACGTGCTGATCTCCCCTGTCATCAATGTGCCTGCAAATGCTTCGGATGTTCATCTGAGCTTCTATCAGCGCAACTGCTATGTGCCTAACTACTACACGGACAGCACGCATCACTGGGCTATGAGTTCGATCAACGGCGGAGCATGGACGCTGCTTGCGGAGCCGAATCAGGAACAAGCGGACTGGGCGGAAATCAGCGTCGCCATCGCCGGAGCGGTTGGACAGCAGGTGCGCATTGCCTTCGATTATCAGGGGGACTATGCTACGGAATGGTATCTTGATGACGTCGAAGTTACGGCTCGAGTGGCGCAGGCGTCGGATCGTACTGTCGCGCACATCCCGGAAACTATAGCTCTCTGGAGTCCCTACCCCAATCCCTTCAACCCCACAACAGCAATTTCTTTTGAACTGACGTCGGCGGCACACGTTTCCTTGCGTGTGTTTGATCTTCTTGGTCGTGAAGTAGCCGTGCTGAAGAAAGGCTTGGTTGCCGCCGGAACTCATCGCGTGGTCTTTGACGGCGGCGGACTGGCGTCGGGAATTTACTTCGCTCGCTTAGATGCGGGAGACTATATCCAGACAAAGAAGATTGTTTTAATGCGGTAAGATTGCATTCCCCGATTCCCTGAGGGAACGAGAGAAAAGTCTCGTCTCAACCTTCCGATTTCCTCCATAAAAACAAAACACACGGCCCATTCGAGCCGTGTGTTTCTGTTTTCGTGGCTAAATATTTACGCGTTCATGTCCGACCACTTCTTGGCCATTTGACTGAAGATGATCAGAGCAATCACCGCCACCACTCCAATCGCCGCAAACGGTATCCACACATAGAGGTGCGGCGAATACGTGTTCCACAAAAGATTCGTGGCCGCGGGAGCGTCGAGATTTAAAGTTTCCTGCAAGCGCTGCATCGCCTCCGTTCGCGGTACGCCTAACAGGGTCTCTAAGGAACGCGGATGACCGTCCCACACCTTGCCTTGACCGAGCGGTGTGTGCTCCAATAAATATTTCTGCGCGAGCACGGCTTTTTCGCCGAAGTGGCCGTACAAGTATCCCGCTAACTTCGATCCCGCAAAGCCGCCCAATCCCACCGGAATATTCACGTAGCCCAGATACAATCCCTTTTTTCCCGGAGGAGCGATGAGTCCCAGATACTCGTTCTTCTTCGGCCCCGTGAGCATTTCGCCGAGCGAGAAAAAGACTACGCCCAACAGGAAAATCCATCCGCTCTGGGTGAATCCCGCGACGATGATGCCGCACATCGCTACAAGCATGCCGATGATCATCGCTTCCAGTGTCCGCATCCGCCGCACTGCCCAGGAAACGGGAATCATCAGCGCCACAATCAACAGGGAATTCAGCGCCAGCATGTTCTGCTGAAAGACCTGCATCCCCCGATCCGTCATCCGCGACAGAAAATCCGGAAGCATCGCGGCAATCGCCGAACTGTCGTTCCAATCGGTGAGAAAATTCGGGTGCAGATCCCAGAGCTGATACATCATCAGCCAGAAACAGGACATGATCAAAAGCCAAGCCACCAGTCGTGGTTCGATAATATTTTTCATCGTCCGCGCAAGCACCTGCAAGGGAGTTTCGGTCTTCGATGCGCCCGATTGGAAATCCTTGAAGGTGAACAGCATCAGATAGTTGATGGCCGTAAAGCACGCGGAGGAAATAAAGATATATTTCCAGCCCGGCCCCTTCTGCAGAATTCCCGCCAAAGCGTGGCCGATCACCGAACCGACATTCACGATCCAGTAAAAGATTCCCCAACCGACCGATGAGTTGCTCTTGGTCAGATTTTGCGCGAGCGAGCCTTGCAGTCCGGGCTTAAAGAAGGCCGTGCCCGTTGCCAGCACGAGTACTCCCGCAAAAAAGCCGACATACGTGCGCATGTAGGCCATCATCAGATAGCCCAGGATGTTCATCGTGACCGAGAAGGCAATCGTCTTTTTGTAGCCATAGCGGTCGGCATACCCTCCCGTGAACATCGGCAGCACGGATTGAAACACGAACCACCAGGCGAAGATGGTTCCCTTCTGCGCGGCGGTGAAATGCAGTCCGCCGGGATCGTCAGCCTGCATAATGTACACGGCTACTACACTGCGCACGAGAAAATAAGCCAAACGCTCGAACATCTCGATGTTGCACAGCATCCAATAGCCGTAGCGGAATCCGAATAGAGTGCGTTCGCCGTTGTTGTTGGTCTGCACGGGGTAAAGTCTCCGGTAGATCGGGGATTGATGAAAGGGCGGGAAAAGTCAGACTGTGAAATTTACGCGTTTGGAAGGGGAAATGCAACTCTAAACTGACAATCCCGATCACCCGCAATAAAGCGCACCGTTGTGCGCCCTTGAAAGACCGCGATTCCCGTCTAAAAGCCCGCCGCCACCTGCAGGTAAAGCCGCCGGTCGGCACCGCTCTCGTTCGTACGGAACTCCGTGCGGCAAAACAAGTTCTCGGCAATCCTGACCCCCGCTCCGAAGCTGTAATACCGCAGAATCTCGGCGGATTCCTCGTCTACGTAATCGTGCCGGGCAATGGCATACAGCTTCCCGATGGACTGCATGGCTTCCAGATAAAACCCTCGGGCCGTCAGAGGTTTGACCGTCTCCGCTTTCCGGCTGTAGAGCATCTCGCCCATCACCGAAAATCCCCGATAGCCGGTTTGAGCATGCACTCCCGCCAAAGACATGACCGGATCGCGGCCGCTGCTCCAGCCGCGCGCCAAAGAGAGTCCGCATTCCACTTTCGGAATGATATTCAAATGTAGCCGCGTTCCCCCGCTGATCTGCGGTTGAACCGTCTGCCAGCGTTCATCATCGTCCGCCACGTCTCCGGGAATTTCTTCGTCGCTGTTCCACACCCGGTTTTCAAAACCTTTCACTCCGTAAAAATCCAGCGACCCGTAGCGGAAAGACCAACTGCTCATCAATCCGATATCATTCCAGCCGTTGTGCGTAGCCATCACGGCATCCGGCATCGTAATCGTCGGCCTTGCAATAGATGTGTAGCGGAAGTAATCAAGGCCGAACGGCATATCGAACTGCCCCGCCGTGATGGTCCAGTTGGAAATCAACGGCACGGGTTTGTTTTCCTCGCTCTCAATGTCTCGCAGCGCGTAAGAAATCGTTGCCGCTCCGACCACAAAACTTTCGTCATACCAGAGAGAAAGCGCAACTCCCGCCCGCTCGTTCAGTTCGCGGGCAAGATCCACTTCCACTTGATTGATCGCGGCGCGGCTGTTGGTTTTGTGATCGGGATCGTATGCGTATATTCCATCCAGAAATCCCGTAATTTCTAAACCCGAAGCGGCTAATGCCGATGCGACAGATGAAGTATTAACATCCGCCACGGATTCGGAAACCGGAGCGGGAGCGGTTTCACGGCGCGGCAGATACACCGCACCGCCGCGTCCGGCGATCATGTTGTCGTCGAACAATAAAGGCTGAGTACTCGATTCGCGGCTCGCCGCCAATTTCATATCGAGCATCTGCATTTCGAGCGCGCGCACCTGCGCCTGCAAACCGGAGATCGCTTCGCGCAGACTGTCGGTTTGCGTTTCTTCCGCTAAAGCTGTTCCGTAGAAGATTATTCCGGTAATCATGCCGACGCAGAAAAAGATTCTGGTCAGGTACTGAGTAAGCATTGTACTCTCTCAATTCGAGTGATTTCATCTATAAGAGCGCAATCCGCATACCCCGACCTGAGCGCAACATTTTCAGCGTCTTGCCCGACGGTCTTCGAACTTCGTGTTGCTGAATCGCAACAGTGTGACGCGTTATTATAGCCATAAAAAAAGCGGGGAGCGTTACGGCTCCCCGCCATGATTCAGTCTGTACAGCCGGATTAAAACTCGCTGATCTCGCCGTCATTCAGCGGAATAACACGTTCCGGATGTGCTTTCAGTTTATTTGCGGCAGGCGGAACCGGCTTTTTCGGCGCAGCGCGAAGCGCCGTGGTGGGCGGCCTGCGCAGCGGAGCCGGTTGCGTGTGAGTCTCTTTCCCGCCGCCGTCAATCACCGCTTGCATCTGGCCGACCAATTCGTTCATACTCTCGGCCTGCCCGCTCATCTCTTCTGAGGCGGACGCGCTCTCTTCCGCGTTAGCCGCATTGCCCTGCGTCACCTGATTCATTTGCGTCACAGCGACGTTGATCTGCTCGATGCCTCGGGATTGCTCCTCGGAAGCCGCCGCGATTTCCGTGACCAGACTGGCCACCTTGCCCGAAGAGGTCGTGACTTCCGTCAGTGCGGTTTTTAAACCTTCCACAATCTGCACTCCGCCCGCCACGCGGTTCACGTTCTCCTCGATCAACGCACCCGTGTTTTTTGCCGCTTCCGCCGCGCGCATGGCCAAGTTCCGTACTTCTTCGGCTACGACCGCGAAACCCTTACCCGCTTCACCCGCCCGCGCCGCTTCTACCGCGGCGTTCAGTGCCAGCAGATTGGTCTGGAAAGAAATCTCATCAATGGTTTTAATGATCTTGGACGTCTGATCGGATGCGCTCTTGATCTCCCGCATCGCCGCGTCCATTGTCTCTGTCCCTTGCGCCGCCTTGCTCACCAGATTTTTCGTGTCGTTCATCAGCGACGCCACCGTCTTGGTGTTATCGGCGTTCTGTTTCGTCATCGCCGCCAGCTCTTCCAGACTGGAGCTGGTCTCTTCGATGGACGCCGCCTGCTGCTGCGAGCCGGAGGCTACGCTCTGCGCCGCCGAAGCTACTTGCGTGGAAGCCGCCGAAATATTGGCGGCACCCTCCGCTACGGATGTGGTAATGGCGCTCATCCGCCGCGAAATGTTCAAGCTAAGAAAAACGCCAAACGCTAAAGCCGCTAAGACGCCGGCAACGGCAAAAATCCACGACATCGTCTTGGCGCGCGACGCACTCGTGTTCGTTGCGGCCATCTCCTCCATCGCCCTCTTGGTGTTCATGTCGGTTAACGTGGCCAGTTTATTCATGGACTGAGCGCCGGCGGCGGCAAATCCGCCAAAAGCAATCTCGCACATTTTATTCAAATGATTCTGAGCCGTGGCGGGATTCGTGGTCGCGACATACGCCAGAGCTTCGGGCTGGAACCGGTTATAATAGCCGCGATAGCTTTCAATGGCGCTGAGAAACTCTTTCCATAGAGCGGCTTCTTCCGCTGTCTTTTCCAGCGGTTCGTAGGCTTTGGCGCCTTCGTCAATATCTTTCCAAAATCCTTCTACGGTTGCCGCATAGGATTTCTTGGCCGCTTCGGGATACTGAGGATTCATTATCGCGTTGCACGCAACGCGGACGCCCAACTGTCCTTGCTGCATCTTGGCGGCGGCGATAACGCACGGAAGCCCGACATTCCCGAGATTGTTGAGGCCGTTGGTGGCGTTGGCGATGCCGGAGTAGCCGACGACGCCGACTGCGCCTAAAATCACCGCGACGATGCAAAAGGATCCGATGAGCTTGAACTTGAGTGACATATTTGCGAACATTCTATTTCTCCGTGGTTGATGTCGTGAAGGATGGCTTCCATTGTGAAGCATGACATGAAGCGTCTCGGGGCTATTCGCTCTTTTGGGCGGCGGTCAGCATCTCTTCTTGATCGCCCTCCGTCAGCACCGAATTGATGTCGAGCAGAATTTTCACCCGGCCTTTGGACTTGGCCATTCCCAGGATAAAGGAATTTTTCATGGTGACGCCGATTTCCGGCGCATCTTCAATATCATGGCCGTTGATATCCAAGACCTCCGACACCTGATCCACCACCAAACCCATCAGATTACTCCGCACATCCACCACAATAATGCAGGTTTCCGAGGTTTGCTCGGTGGACGGCATTCCGAATTTCTTGCGCAGGTCAATCACGGGAATAACCTTGCCGCGCAGATTAATGACTCCGTTCACGTAATCGGGCATGCCCGGCACCGCCGTGGTACTCATCATCCCGATAATTTCACGGACTTTTAAAATTTCCAAACCGTACTCTTCATTGGCGAGTACAAATGTGAGATATTTACCGGCGCGTTGATCCGTTGATGCTGCTCCGGATCGAGACTCTTGAACGCTCATGGAACTTCCCCTATGTTGAAGTGAAAATCAATTGTCTTTCAGGATTCGAAGACTTCGCTGTGTCATCGAATTGTGTCTCATTCCTGCATAATGAGTTATTTATCACATGACGGGACTATTACATACGTGCAAAGTGAAGGCCTGTTCGACTAAATCATCCAAGATATGAGTATATCGGGGATGTTGACAAACGGCAACGGCAAATATGTTGCTCCGTCGCGGGTGCGTTTCATTTTTCGCGGTAACAAACGCACCGCCTGATCCGCCAGAGGATTATCTGTGTCGTTTGGCGTAGTCCGTATCGGCCTGCGCTGCTTTCGTTTTCGGTTTAGTCTTCGCCGCCTGCGTGTCCGTTTTCACCGCCGCATCCGCGTTCTTCGTTGGGGCGGGAACGGCTTCCGCCTGCGGCATAACCGGCGGCGGAGTGACCGGAGTCACAGCGGCCATCAACTGATGCTGCCAACGGATTGTTCCGCTATGAAGATCGTACACCGCGCTGAGAACCGTAAGGTAGCCCCGGCTCACGGCTTCGTCAATCACCCGCGAATCGCGGAGCAGTTGTTCCGCACTCATTCGCGCGTTTTCATTGATGGTGGCCTGATACAACTCCTCACCGCCGAAACCTTTCATGCGTGCCGCGTCCACCGCCGGATAGATTCGCGAAAGCAATGTGGACATCGGACCTTTGATCTCCTCATGGCGTCCCGTCAATGCGGCCTTTACCGCTCCACAACCCGTATGGCCTAACACGACAACAACGGTCACCCGCAGGTGTTCCACGGCATATTCCACCGACGCGGCAGCCTCCGGAGTCATCACGTTGCCCGCCAGCCGAATCACGAATAAATCGCCCAGAGATCGGTCAAAGAGCACTTCCGGAGGAACGCGCGAATCCGAACAGGTGACGATGCAGGCGAACGGATGCTGACCCTCTGTTGCAAGATGCTCCCGTGTCACGGCGACTTCCGGCCATTTCTGCGGATTTTCAGAGACAAAACGGGCATTTCCGTCCCGCAGAAGTATCAAGACTTCATCACGGGAAAGAGATGCCGTCGGCTCCGTTGACCATATAGGAGAAATCAGGAATCCGCACACCAAAAGGGCGGCAATAATTGACCTCATCGCTGGCTCCGTTGAGTGTAAACACTATAGAAAGAAGGAAGGCCCGCAGCGTTCCTCCCCCTCTTTACGGACCTTCCTCTATAGTGTGCAAATGAGATGCCTGCCCTTGGTGGCGCTTCGGCAACTTGTCCGGGCGCGTTCAGGCGTTCTGCCGGGATGGCGGACGGCCGTAGACAAGGCTGTGCAGAGTCTCCACGGCGGTATGAATGGAATCGGCCTGTCCGTTCAGCGAGGATTTCAATCCGGTCACCACGCTGACACCTTTGTCACTCGCGCGCTGATGCGTTCACTGGATTTTGAGGATGAGCAAATGCCATTCCTCTTGGGAAAGAAAATAGTTTTCAATTTTAAAAGTTTTTCGTTTTTTTCGCACTTTTTCTTTATTACGAACAAACCGGCCTACTGATGTGTAAGCCGGTTTGCGAAAAGGAAATTAGGATTTGTGAAACGGAATGGATGCCGGATTTACAAATTCTCGTAATAGTCCGGACGGCGGTCTTTTAGCAGATTGTTCAAGCCGACGTTTTTATCGTCGGCGATTTTCGGCTGAATTTCGGCAATCAACACTTCTGTAACGTCGGTGGCGGCGGCTAAAAGTTCCCCGTCGGGTGAAATAAGTTGCGAGCCGCCGGTAAAGCGCACGGTATTTCCGGCGCGATGTTCCGTGCCGATGCGGTTCGCTGTGGCAATGTACACTCTGTTTTCCAGAGCTCGCGTGACCATCGCTTTCTGGCAGTGCGGCAGAACCAAATTCGACGGATGCGCGATGATCTGCGCGCCGCGCAAGGTGAGTGTGCGCGCGGCTTCGGGAAATCTCCAATCGAAGCAAATCATCAGTCCCACGCGCGCAAGGCCGATATCGAAAACCGGAAAGGGCAGATTGCCGACGTCGAAACGTTCTTTCTCTTTATCGAAGAGATGGATCTTGCGGTAGCGGCCGATGTAGCGGTGCGGTCCGCAGACAATCGCGGAGTTATACGCGTGCCGTCCGTCGCGTTCAGGAAGTCCCATCACCGCCCAAGAGTTGCGGCTGCCGCAGAAATCCGCCAGCCATTTTGTGCTGTCGTCGTGCGGAATTTCTTCGGCAAGTTTCATAACTTCCGCGCGCGATTTGAACTCGTAGCCGGTGAGCGCAAGTTCGGGCATGACCCAAAGGTCGGCCCGCTTGTCGCCGACGAGTTCTTCAATCTGCTTGCGGTTGGCCGCCTTGTCTCCGAAGTGCGGCGAGGTTTGAACAATTCCGAGAAGCATGGATTAAACGATGAATGATGAACGATGAGTGATGAATTCCAAATGCTGTAGGGGCACGATATATCGTGCCCGTTTATCCGCCGCGAGCGGGTGCCCTCACCTCTCGCGTCTTTTTAAGAATTACTGGGCAGCGGTCGCCTGACCGCTGCACGCAACCGCCGCAAGCCGCGCCGTGGCGGGTGTGTCACCCGCACGGAATCTTTCATCATTCCCCTCCGTTCACGGGGGGGCAAGGGGGGGTCGTGTCCGGATCGCACTGCCGTGCGCGGCTACGACGTTTTCTTTTCTTCATTCATCCCTCATCCTTCATCCTTTCTTCAGAATGCGGGGGAATTTTCGTTTCTTCTTATTTCTCGTTTCTCATTTCAGATTTCTCATTTTACTAAAGCAATCTTCCGCGTATTTATGTATGTTCCCGCTTGCATCCGACATAGATATACGCCGGACGGAAGCACGCCGCCGTCGAAGCTCACGCAATGTTCCCCCGCCGTTTTTATTTCGTCCAACAGCACAGCCACTTCGCGGCCTAAGACATTATAGAGACAAAGCGACACGCGCTGCGTGACGGGCAGAGTGAACTTGATTTGTGCTATGGAATTGAACGGATTGGGAAACACCGACATGCTGAAGGTAGTGGGATATGGAGAGGACGGATCAATCGCATCGGGATAGCCTTCCGTATGAAATGAAAGCCAGCCCGTATCCGGATATGCCCCCACATTCTCCCAAAAATCTTCGGCTTCGCCCCGGAAGCGAAATAGTCCGTCATAGGGCACGATAAAACCGCCCTGATATTGATTGCTTATCGTGTTTGACAGAACCACAACCGTTTTGTGATCTGCACTGTCCAGAACCACGACTCTCACTTCGGATAGCGTGTCGTTGTCGGAAGTTTGTGCGGCAAACCACACCGAATCTCCGGCCCGAATCGTATCCGGCGGCAGTAAACAGGCAAATATGTCCGGCGGCAGCGTATCCGGAGTCATGATTCCCGTCATCATCCCATAGTCGCCATAATGTTGAATCCAATAAATGCGTACTTCATTCCCGATGAACTGGCCGCAGCTGTAAGTCATAAAATAAATATTCAAACCCAAAGGTTGAGCAGAATACCAGTCTTTGCCATGATTGGCTGAGAATCGCCAATATACACCCCACTGAGTCGAATCCGAATTCCAGACGTCTTCCCATACGATTCCCCACAATTTACCCCGGCCAAACGGGCGTGGCATAGCAACGGAAGAAGTCAATGGGTGCCCGTTAGACATATTGCGGGCAGCTTCCCAGCTTTGCCCGCCGTCCGTTGTTCGATTGATCCACAGGTCTGCTTCGTAATGCGGTGCGTAATCCACAACCTGTGAAACCATCGCAGTTTCCGACGTGCTGTCTCCAACGATGTATGATCTATTCGCGTATAATTGAGGCGGCCCCTGTAAAATTATGGCTGGCAGCCAATTCTGACCATTTCTGTCTCCTCTTGCAGCCATCATTGGACACGGTGTCTCCTGTTGGTACCCGAGCAGGAGAATATGATTTTGCGTGACTGCTACGTCAGTGAGTTCCATAATACTTGGGATTTCCGGGGCGACAGGAATACTTACTGTCCAATGGTCCCCGCCATTATTGCTGATCGCCGCTCGATAAATCAATACGGTTTCGGATGGATGGTAATACTCAACAGTAATTGTATATTGTCCGGCAGAGGCGCCGGCCACTATCCGAGAATGCTGGGGACAAGGGCGATTAATAGCCCAACTCAGTCCGGCATCCACACTTCGTTCAAGGCGTCCGTCCTTTAGTGCGAAAACGCGACCCGAACTGCCAAAAATATCGAAATTCACACCGCCCACAGTTCCATAGAACACCGTATCTAAACAATGCCATGATCCAAAGTTTGAGCCGTTGTTAAAACTGCTGATGACTCCCGCGCAATAACGGGGCGGAGTCTCTTGATTGGCTACCGCGCCTGCTAATGCCAAACTGTCCCCCATCAGGCAAGCTGGATAGCCAATTATTGGCGTATTGCCTACTCCCAGCCACCTTGCTTCCCCCCACACCACCGGCGCCTGCGGCTGAGCGAAGACGCCCACGCCAGCTAAAGAACACACACATACGAATATTTTTATACGATAAAGCACTGTCCATTCTCCTGATGTCCGTTTCCCCCATTCCATCCGCCTCTTGGCGAGATCTCGTCGAAGACGGATGGGGGAAATAATAAGGGGGAGTCTTTTTATCTGCTTTTTTCAGCTTTCAGATTTCCGCTTTCAGCTTTTCCCCCTCTCACCACGGACACATCGCACTCACCTGATAAAACCTCCGCATTCCCGTGTAGCCTGTCGAATCCGTATAGTAGGTCAAGAACGTCGTTCCCAAATGTTCCCACGGTCCCCAAATATTATGGGCTTGCCACACAAGTTAGTAGGAATGCCCTGTGGCTTCCGGCCAACCCAAAAACGGATACCCGCCGATCGTCGCGAGCACCACCGGCCCCGGAGTCGGACAGCCCGGCATTTGCGCGACGACTTCGATCGAAAATGCCCCCGTCTGATTCGCGGCCATTCCCTCTACGATAATCCAGTAATCTCCTTCCGCCAGAGAAAAGGAAACCAATTCAGCCCCCAACCCGCAGCCTTCGCTGGCGTCATCCCAAAAATCTCCGCAGCAGCGGCCTAAAATCTGCACCCGCGCATCGAACGAATCCGAGCACACCGTGATAAACATATTCGAGACCGCCGGATTGTGAAACTTGTAAAACACATCCGGAGCCGCCGTCCCCCGGCAATCATCCCGCATTCCCCGCGTCGTGCCCTCATGATAATAGGGAAACGACGGAATAATCCGCGCTGTCGCGCACACATCGTAGTCTTCCGTGGAATACTGCGGGCAATACACCTGCAGATTGTAAGCGGAATCACCCTCCAGCACAACCGCGATCACCCGCACGATATAATAGCCCGTATACGTCGCGCGATACACGATTCGCGAAAACATCCCCGGCCCGCTGTTGTCGTTCACCGCCACCACCGAATCCCGGTTGTCGTAGAGAACCATCAGCGTGTTGGTCTCGCTGCCTGCGCAATCGAACGTCATCGCGATAATCGAATCTCCGGAATACACATCAAACCGGAAATGATCCACGTCATAGATCGAACTGAGGATCGCGCACACCACCGTATCCCCGCATTGAACGGGATCGGCTTCCGCGAATAAATTATTCGGCTCCGATTCGGAGATCGCAGCCGTCGCAAGGATCGGCCAAAAAACAAAAAGCCAGACAAGGATGGCTATCCTCATCAGGCTTTCGGGAAATATATTCGACATTCGCACGACAACCCTCTCTTTCCCCAAGGGGATCATCCAGATCTATCGCGGCAGCTTCGCCGCGGCTTCATTGCAATTCTATCTCGGACCGTGTCCGCGATGATGATGCGGGCGGGGCGGAGGCGGCGGGCAGTATGGCCGATGATGGGGGCGATGATGCCATCCGTAGCCCCACCAGTGCGGACGGTGCCACCAATGCGGCGGCGGACCCCAATAGCCGTACGGTCCGTGTCCCCACGGACTGCCGAAATACAATTGGAAGAACGAACCGCACGGAAACCACCCTTCATCCCGCCAATCGTCGCGGCTGG
>RPQS01000076.1 GCA_003818605.1 Candidatus Zhuqueibacterota bacterium
ATATGGATTCACGTATTTCCGCTGGGTCGGCCCGCAGCGCGGACGCTATCGTCCGTACCGCCGTCTACCGCTGCCCGAGCGTCATTCACTGGCCGACGTTCGTGTCTATGGAACCCCCCTGCAAGGGCTAACCATACGCGGAGAATTCGCGGCAAGCCAGCGTGACCTGAATACCTACTCGAATCGGAATGATGGAGACAACAATGGAGCGGCTTTCTCGATATCATCTGAATTTGTCCGGGAGCGTCTTGAACTTGGACCGCTGAAACCCTATAAGGTGGAATTATCCGGGCAGATGCGCCGTAGAGATCGTCGGTTTTCCGAACTCAGTCGGGTTTCGGAGATCGAATTCCAACGGGAGTGGGACGCTTTAGCGAATGCCGGAACAGAAGAGACAATCCGCGAAACCAATATCCGGTTAAGTCCAGTGAAGGAGTTTACCGTATCCGGCGGATACGGCGATCTTGCGCGCGGGTCTTCGTTCTCGTCCCGGCGGCGAAGTGCAGGTGCAGCGATCAATCTCATGCGCCGCTGGAACATGATTTTTAATCATGTGGCACTGCAGAGCGAGGATTCGCTCACGGTGCGCCGAGGCAATTGGATACGTCAAGATGCTCAATTATCGGGTGCCGTTGGCAGGTTTGCGCCGCGCCTCGGTTTGGAGAGAGAAAAAAAGCGGGATCACGTTTCGGATATATACAGCGGTTATCGGTTTCTGGATTGGTGGAGCGGGTTGGGCATCGCCCTGCCGGCTAATTTTACAGTTGACGGTGAGCATCGCCGCAGGGCGGACGATGATATAAAGACGGACGGAGAGTTTCAGCGATTTGCCGAAGCTTATACCACGGCGGGCGAACTGACGTGGTCGCCCCCCGAGTGGGGTCGGACGCAATTGCGATATACCCACAGGGAAAAGGACTACATCACCGCCGATTCTTCCGATGTTCGATCGGATATGGGGCGATGGGAAACATTGCTAACGTCACCAGACCGAGTATTCGAACTGAATACGGTCTATGAAGTAGCCAAAACACGTTCGCAGAGTCAGATTCTTGTGGCGGTGGAAGTACCGGAGGGCACGGGAAACTACCGTCGCGACGGAAACCAGTATGTACCGGACGATCAAGGCAACTATATTCTTGTTCCGCGGTACACGGGCGCCTATGAACCGGCGTCAAACCTCTCCTTAACGTCGCTATTCGCGATCCGTCCTGACGAGCTTCCGATGGATCGTGCGGCAGGGATGCTGCGCGCCGTATCATTGGAAAGTGAATGGACACTGGAAGAGCAAACGCGGCGCGCGCTGAATGCCCGATTACTTCTTTTAGATCAGTCCCAATACCGGGGAGATTCCACGCTCTACGGAAACGTCGTTTTTCGTCAAGACCTGAATCTGTGGCGTCTAAGTCAGACGTTCTCTCTCCGGTTCCGCTATCGGGAGGCGCATTCGCTGCAGAACCAGTATCTGAACGGCGGGCAGTCGCGGGATTTGCGCGAGGGCAATGTGCGCATTCGTGCGAAGTATATGCAGGCTTGGCGGGGCGAGACGGAGGGCAGGTTTTCCCGCGAGACATTGAGGTATCAAGCTCTTTCCGTACCGGATCGGGATGTTGACCGCTTCGAATTCACACAGATTAACACGATCCAATTGTCGCGGCAGTGGGAGGTAGGAGCGGATCTGGGGTGGGTCGAAGCTCAGGATGAACGCACATCCACGAACGCCGGTTTGTACGAATTGAAGCCTCATGCAGCCTTAATTATGTTGGCTCGTGGGCGTTTCGATGCGGAGGCGGCTTGGACTCATGCCCGTTCCAATCATGCGGTCATTCCCTATGAGTTGGGGCGGGGATCCAATCGCGGCGGGAATTATCGGTGGTCTTTACGCGGTACTTATCAGTTCGGTCAGAGTTTTTCCGGTTCTCTGAATTATTCCGCAAGAAAAGATGCGGGCGAGAAGACCTTTCATACCGGGCGGCTTGAAGTACGGGCTTCCCTGTGAAACAGACATGGACAGCTCTGAGCCTAATCGCTCTTCTCATCGCGAATCCATGCGCGGCCGAGGAGCGGATTCGGTTTCACGGGAACCGCGACTTTTCTTCGTCCGAATTAGCCGATTTTCTTGGTTTCACGAGCAAAAGGGAATTCCTTCCGGATTCCATAGACGTTCATCTTGACAGGCTCGTGGATTCTTTGGTCATGCGCGACTATCTTTTCGCGCGCATAGACAGTTTCAAGAGCGCGCTAAATCATCGCGATCAAGCTGAACTTCACGTTTTCCTGGACGAAGGTGATTTATCCGGCATCAGCGCCGTTCGATGGCTGGGGGATAGCCTGCGTGTGCCCGCCGCCGCGGCACAAAGATCATTATGCAGAACGGGCAGGCGGTTCCATTGGAAGAATATTGAGTACGATGCCAATCTTGTTTTGGATGCGTTGGAACAGACCGGTTACCCGTTCGCGAAAGTGGATGTGGAATGGCTGCCGGATGATTCCGTTCAGAGGGGAGTGCAAGTCCGGCTGCTGATCAGCAGCGGCCCATTGACGACAATTGAATCCGTCACCTTTCCTGGGAATAAACATACACAGACTGCATTTCTTGTGCAGGAAACGCGGCTTCGCTTGGGGGAAAGATACAATACTCGACGGATTGAGGCGGCCCGTCGAAGACTGGCAAGACTTGATTTTATCCGCCGCGTCGGCAAAACAGGCGTTTCGCTGGACAATTCCGGTCGAACCGGGATAGCGATTCCGGTTGAAGAATCACGCGCCACCCGGCTTGATGTTGTTGCCGGATACCTTCCGGAAACGGAAGGACGGAAAGCGGTTGTAAGCGGCCTTGTCAATCTGGAGTTTCTCAATCTTTTCGGCAGCGGACGGCGTGCGCGGATTCATTGGGACCGACCCGACAATCGGATTCAGGCTGTGGAAATCTCCTATCGGGAACCGTGGGTACTATTCTTGCCTCTGGCAATTCGGGCGGACTTTGGTCAGCGAATAGAAGATACGTTATACGTCACTCGAAAAATAGGTATTCGTGCTGAAATTGACGTGGGGACGCGGGTCCTTGCCTGGGGAACACTGCAGCACGAGACGGTCATCACCGATTCCCTTGCTGCGGCGGTATTGGGATTGCCGAATTTGCGCACAACCTATATGGAATCCGGATTCTCGTTCGACACGCGAGATCATCCGACGAATCCACGCGCGGGTGTCCTTTTCTCAACCTTTGCCGGAACAGGTTGGCGGTATCGCGATCAGCTTGCTTCCGGCGAACAATCCGGTTCATTCCGTCATCATCGCGGTGGGATGGACAGTGAAATTGCGCAGGAGATATTTCCGTATTGGATTGCCGATTTAGGCTTGCACGCCAGGATTTTAGAAACCACAGAGCCTTATGTGCTGCTGCCGGATCTTTTTCGCTTAGGTGGTGCGCGCACACTGCGCGGGTATCGCGAGGAACAGTTACTGGGTTCACGCATCGGATGGGCATCAGCGGAAATCCGTTATTGGCTCGGTCCGGCGTCGCGTGTTTTTGCGTTTTTCGACGCGGGCGGCAGCTACCGCGAGTATGTGGATGGTCAAATACAGCAAGACCGCACGATTTTTCGTACCGGTACGGGTATCGGTATGCGCATGGAAACCAATTTGGGTGTTTGGGGTATTGACTATGGAGTCGGCGAGGGGGACCGGCTTCTCAGCGGCAAACTCCACGTCTCTCTACTCAGTACATTCTGAGTAATCGCAGAGACGCTGTAAAACGAATTATACAGTGCGGGTATAACGACCGGATTTCCGGATCGCCCCGCGCTGATACAAACGATTTAATTCTCGAGTCACGTGAAGAAACAGCTCATCATTAATTCCACCGTCACGGAGTCCCGAATTGCTCTGCTTGAAGAAGGGACTCTGGCCAATCTATTCGTGGAACGTCCGGAACATGAACGTCACGTGGGAGACGTCTACAAGGGCATTGTGCGCAGAATCATGCCCGGCATGCAGGCGGCTTTCGTGAACATCGGCTGGGACGTAGACGGCTTCATTCATTTTTCCGATCTCTATCAATCCGCCGTAGATCTGGCGGAAGGGATTGAGATTGACGAAGTCACCGTGCCGGAAAAACGCCACGGTCACAAGCGCCCGATTCGCCAGCGGCCCGAATTGAAAAACGGCCAGGAGATGCTGGTTCAGATTATCAAGGAACCCATCGGAACGAAGGGGCCGCGTTTAAGTTCGCAACTCTCATTACCGGGACGGTTTCTTGTGCTGATGCCGGGACATAGTCTCATCGGCGTATCGAAACGCGTTGCCGATCCCAAAGAGAGAAAGCGTCTCAAGGGCATTCTGCGCTCAATCCAACCGGAAGGTTTCGGGCTGATCTGCCGCACGGTGGGAGAAGGCAAGTCCGAGGAAGAGGTTCGGCGCGATCTTAAAATCATGCTTCGCCACTGGAGTCTTATGGAGCGTGCTATTGAGAAAAGCAAAGCGCCCGCTCGCGTTCATAAAGAAGCGTCACTGACATCCAGCGTGATCCGCGATCTATTCACACCGGATATAGATCAGGTGGTGGTGGACAGCCGCGGGCTCTATCGTGAAATCCGCGCTTATGTGCGTTCGGTTTCGCCGTCACTTTTGGATCGGATTACATACTATGAAGGAAAAGCGCCCGTTTTCGATGCCTTAAACATCGAGTCGGAAATCGAAAAGGGCGTGGCGCGTAAGGTTTGGTTTGGAGGAGGCAGCTATCTGATTATTGAGCAAACCGAAGCCGTTGTGACCATTGATGTCAATTCAGGACGGTTTGTAGGCAAGGAGAATCAGGAAGACAATAATCTGCGCGTGAATCTGAAGGCGGTGAATGAGATTACGCGACAACTTCGGCTGCGCGATTTGGGCGGCATCATCATCATAGATTTCATTGATCAGAATGAGGATAAAAACCGCCGCAAGATTTTTGAGGCGATGCGCGTTGGTATGAAGGATGACCGCGCCAAGTGGGATTTGGCTCCCATCAGCCAGTTCGGCATCATGGAGATGACACGTCAGCGCACGAAGCACTCGCTGCTCTATACTTTTAACGAAACCTGCCCGACTTGCGGCGGTACCGGTATGGTAGTGGCTAAAGAAACGGTGGTTACCCAACTTCAAACTTGGGTTCGCCGTTTCCGGGCCAAAACCGGGGAGATGGGTCTAACCGTACGAGCCCATCCAGAGATTGTGGATTTTATCACAAAGGGACTCCGCTCTCACCTCAGACAAATCATGTGGGAATCGTTTACATACATAAAACTGGAACCGGACGAGTCTCTAAGGTTAGAAGAATTCAAGTGTTACAGCTGGAAACAGAAGAAGGAGGTCACGGACGATTTCCGGAGTAGAACAGCTTGACAATGAAGCTGGAATTAGCTAAATTTATAGGCTTTCAGTAGTATTGGATGGCCAACCATGTACGCAGTATTTTGTATACCCGGACGGCAGATAAAAGCCGAACCGGGTCAGACCTTACGGATTGATTTCCACGCTTCGTCCCAAGAGGGCGACAAAATCGTTTTTGATAAGGTTTTGTTATTCTCTGACGGTAAAAACGTTCGAGTCGGCATGCCCTATACGGGTTCATCCGTGCATGCCACGGTTGTCGGCCACGAGCGTGGCGATAAAATCATCGTCTTTAAGAAAAAACGCCGCGTTGACTATCATAAAAAGCAAGGTCATCGCCAGCGCTATACAACCGTTCGCATTGATTCCATCAACGCCTGACGGTTAGGCTTAATTTTCTTCGAGGAAATTTTCCATGGCACATAAAAAAGGTCAAGGATCGTCTCGTAACGGACGCGATAGCCAGCCCAAGATGCTGGGTGTCAAGCGTTTTGCCGGTCAGCTTGTAGAGGCGGGCGAGATTATTGTGCGGCAGCGCGGAACGCGTATTCGTCCGGGGCATAACATCGGCATGGGACGCGATCACACGCTTTTTGCCCTGAAAGCGGGTACGGTCCAATTTGTATCCCATGATACCGGCCGCAAGTCGGTGCACATCATCCCCATGGAAAATTGATTCTCGATTGTCGTGACCGCCGGGATCCGGCGAAAAATGATCCGCTTTCTCTGCGCGGTCCGCTTGTGTGACCGCGTTTTTATTTGTTCGGTTCCGGTTGGATGTTAAAACGTGAATTAACGTTACACAATCCAATTCGGCCGTGAGTCATAAATTGCTGCCACAAGTATCTCACAGAAGGAGAGACCATGAAGGTCACCGTTATTGGCGCCGGTAATGTTGGTGCCAGCACCGCCTATGGATTAGCACAAAAAAACATCGTCAATGAAATCGTACTCATTGACGTTCTGGAGGGTGTTCCGCAGGGCAAGGCATTGGATATGTACCAGTCCGCGCCGGTTGAAGGCTATGACACCCGTATCATCGGCACGAACAACTATGCGGATACGAAGAATTCCGACGTGATCGTGATGACGGCGGGCAAGCCCCGCAAACCCGGCATGTCCCGCGAAGACTTGCTCAGCGTGAATATCGAAATTGTTAAGGATGCCATTGGCAAGGCGGCCAAGGAATCTCCAAACGCCTTCTTGATCGTGGTAGCCAATCCGCTGGACGCCATGTGCTATGGCGCGTTGAAAGTTTCCGGTTTCCCCAGCCATCGTGTGTGCGGTATGGCCGGCATCCTCGATACGGCTCGTTTCCGCGCTTTCATCGCGATGGAACTCCATATGTCCGTTCGTGATATTGACGCCATCGTTTTGGGCGGTCACGGCGACACCATGGTGCCCGTTACGCGTTTGACGATGGTCGGCGGAGTCCCGCTCACCAGCTTGGTGTCGAAAGAACGCATTGATGCGATGGTTACCCGTACGCAGAACGGCGGTGCCGAAATCGTCAAGCTGCTCGGCACGTCTGCATGGTACGCTCCGGCTGCCGCCACCGTGGAAACAGTGGAAAGCTATGTGCTGGATCAGAAGCGTGTCCTACCGAGCGCTGCCTGGCTGCAAGGGCAATACGGGGTCAAGGATCTGTTTATGGGTGTTCCTGTCGTTGTCGGACGCGGAGGTGTCGAAAAAATACTGGAAATTCCTCTGAACGACGACGAAAAGGCGATGTTCAAAGCCTCGGCGGATAAAGTACGTGCGACAGTCGAAGAGACCAAGGTGCTGCTGAATAAGTAGTCGCAGGCATTATTCGAACAGGGAGGAGCGAAGCGTGAAAACCGTCGGTGTTATTTTGGCCGGATGCGGTTTCCTTGACGGTGCCGAAATCTACGAATCCGTACTGACGCTGCTGGCTCTGGATCGTGCGGGTGTGTCGTATCAGTGTCTCGCCCCGGATGTTCCCCAGATGCATGTGGTAAACCACATGACCGGGGAGGCTGTGAACGAGAAACGCAGCGTATTGGTCGAAGCTTCGCGGATCGCCCGCGGCAAGATCAAACTGTTGGATGAGAGTTGGATTTCCAGACTCGACGGCTTTATATTTCCCGGTGGATTCGGCGCGGCAAAAAACTACTGTGACTATGCCGTCAAGGGCGATGATTGCACAATGCTACCGCTCATGGAGTCCTTTTTCCAGAAGGTGGTAGAGTCGCGCAAGCCGATTGGCTTGATGTGTATTGCTCCTACTGTATTCGCGAGGGCTTTTCGAGGGAAATCGCTGCATCCCACCCTGACCGTTGGTGCCGAATCGGGAGCCGCCCGCAGCATCGAAAAATTCGGCGGCAAGCATCAAGTCTGTGCGGTGACCGAAGTGGTGGTGGATTGCGAAAATCGAATTGTTTCCACGCCCGCTTATATGTACAACGCTCGGATTTCGGATGTTGCACAGGGAATTGATAAACTGGTTGTGGAATTCCTTGCCCTGATGGGTGCATAACATATAGGTATTCGATTGATTTCGACATACTGTACATGGGGATTCATGTTGCAGAATGTCAACCGAAATCGCCCTATTTACAGGGATCGGGATGTTTCACCGATCCCTGTTTCTCCTCCGGTGTCACAGACAAGTTGTAATTCGACGCGTGGGCTTGACTTTTGCAAGCAATAACCCATTCAGAGGATCTATGAGCAACATCTTTCCTATTGATCTGCGCAGTGATACGGTCACGAAGCCTACAGTTGCCATGCGAAAAGCTATGGCGAATGCGGAGGTCGGCGACGATGTATTCGGTGAGGATCCGACCGCCAATCGGCTGCAAGAACGCGTAGCGGAAATTCTTGGGAAAGAGGCGGCGCTCTTTGTCCCGAGCGGCACCATGGGTAATCAAATATGCCTGGCCGCGCAGACACGTCCGGGGGACGAAGTGCTGCTGGATGAGAATGCGCATATTTTCAACTATGAAGGTGGAGCGCCGGCTTTATTGGCAGGCCTTCAGCTCAGGACTCTGCCGGGAGATCGCGGCCGGCTAAAAGCCGACCAAATTGCCAATGCAGTACGGGGAGGTGCGTCGCACCTGCCTCCCACGACATTGGTTACTGTGGAGAATACGCATAATCGGGCTGGCGGATCCGTTTACGATTTAGGTGAGTTGCAGCGCATTTATGAAATCGCGCAGCCGAAGCACCTTATCGTCCACATGGACGGCGCGAGGCTCTGGAATGCTGCTGTGGCCTTGGGCTGTCCCGAGGCGAATATCGCGCGATTTACCGACTCGGTTTCTGTCTGCTTCTCCAAAGGTTTGGGTGCGCCGGTCGGAAGCGCCGTGGCAGGATCGCGTGACTTTATCAAACGCGCTCATCGTTTTCGTAAATTGTTCGGTGGCGGTGCGCGGCAAGTCGGGATATTAGCGGCGGGAGCGCTGCATGCGCTGGAAAATCATCGCGCGCGATTGGCTGACGATCATGCGCATGCGCGCATACTGACCGAATTGCTGCTGCAGAATAATCGCATTCAGATAGATCTTCCGGTAGAAACGAACATTATTATGGCGACTCTAACCGGTGAAACTGTTTCCGCGCCTGAACTAGTCACGCACTGCGCGCGGGACGGAGTGCTTTTCTTTCCGGAAGGACAACACAGATTTCGTTTAGTAACACATTTGGACGTTCCCGCCGAGGCAATTGAACCGGCGGCGAAGATAATCCTTAAGAACCTTGCGCAGTGAATCGCTTGATTGACACACCTATCACCGTTCTCGTTGTGGATGATGACGAGCACATTCGTGAACTGCTAAAGAGCTTTCTTGAGCAGAAGCACATGCATGTGCTTCTTGCGGAAAGCGCCGAAGAAGCGCTCGCTCGTGAAGATTTGGATGCAGTGCAGGTTGCGCTTCTGGATATCCGACTTCCCGGCCGAATTGACGGACATCAGCTGCAGAAGGAATTGAATCGTCGCTTCCCCGACATGGCTAAAATTCTGATGTCGGGGCATGCCGATTTGGATGATGCGATTGCGGCGTTTTCGGATCAGGCTTTTTCGTTTGCGCGCAAACCATTCTCATCATTGAAAGAGATCGCCGTCCTCATCGAGCGAGCGGCTGAAATCAAGCAACTCGAAGCGCAAAACCGGGACTATGCCGCGCGATTGGAGGAGGCCAATCGGCAACTCTCGGACAAAGTGACCGAGACCACAGCCAAAGCACAGCGCTACCAAAATATTCTCTCACATCTCTATTTGGTAAGTTCACAATTGGGGAGAATCGAGCATCCGGACGGATTACTGGACTTCATCTGTCAGTCGGTTATTGAGGCTGGGGCTTTCCGCCGCGCCGTTGTTTTACTGGCGGATGAGAAATACTTGATTCGAAATATTGGCGTGTGGGACGCAAGCGGAGTCTCCGACGGTCTTCGGGAAACACTCCGTCAGCTAAAAGGACAGCCGCTTCGCCCCTTCGAATTTGACCGCCCTGAAAAGCGAATTGGCACGGCAGTCTATGCGCAGACACCGGATCTTTCGCGTCCAAGTCAGGAATCCGATCACGATACATGGAGGGCCGGTGATCAATTATTCGTTCCGATCCTTCGTCAAGACAGCGGTGTGACGGGATTTCTGTCACTGGAAGCGCCAACCGACGGCGCGCCGCCTTCCGAGGACATCATTGAACTGCTCGAAGTTCTGCTGGGAAATGCCGGACTCTATCTGGAAGCGCAGAAGCTGCGCAACGAACTGAAGAAACGGGCTGATGAACTGGAATTGCGCGTCCAAGAGCGCACGAAAGAACTCCGTTTGTCCGAAGAGCGATTCAGCCGCTTGGTGAACACAACAACGGATATTGTCTATATAGCGGACGAGAATGACAAACTGACGTTCATTAATGAAGCGTTTTCACGGGTTACCGGGTACCTGCGTGAAAATTATCTTGGACGGACCTTAAAGCGTCTATTCGAAGACATTACGACGGATAATCCCATCAATAATCGCGCGCTCCAAGAGATTTCTTCACGCAATGCCGAACACATGCTTCAGCACGTCGAGGTTGTCACACGCCAAGGCGATAAGCGCACTCTGGAAATAAACCGCACGCTAATCAGTCAAGGAGGAGTGGTTCGGGGGTCGCAGGGGATTATCCGTGATATCACGGAGCATCGCAAACTGCTGCAGCAATTAGTGGCTTCGGAGCGACTGGCAGCAACCGGGAGATTAGCGGCTGGAATTGCCCACGAAATCAACAATCCGCTGCAGGCTATGATTTCTCAGATTGCCGCAGTTGATGCGAAACTGACGGAAGGAAAAAATCCGCTTGAAAACGTTGAGCTGCTCCGCGAGAGCGTGGATCGGATCAAGCAAATTGTCCGCAGCATGTTGGATTTGCACCGGGGCGCAAGTTTGCCGCAAAAGTCCGTCAATCTTAAGGAAATATCTGAGAAAGTCGGAGCGCTTGTCAGTCAACAGATTCATCAACAGAGTATTCGCTTGCGATTGGATATTCCTGAGGAACTTCCGAATGTTACCGGTTCGGCGCAGGAGCTTCAACAGGTTCTTCTGAATCTTGTATTGAATGCGATTGAGGCCATGCCGCGCGGCGGAGATCTGATTATCTCGGGACGGACGACCGTAAAGACCGTGGATGTGAATGTAAAAGATACGGGTGTTGGAATTGCAGCGGAGCATTTGCAGCAAATCTTCGAACCGTTTTTCACGTTTCGGACGTCCGGATCGGGTACCGGTCTGGGTTTGTATTTGTGCCGCAATATCATGGAAGCCCACCGCGGCAAAATACTTGTTCAATCAGAGCGCGGCAAAGGATCTACGTTTACGTTGAGTTTTCCCCGTGAGTAAAAGGAATGACAAAAATAAAAAAGGGCGCGCTGGCCGGCGCGCCCTTTTTATATGCTCAAGAATCCGGCGAATATTATCAGCTAATGGTCGCCCCCGTTGCAATGTCGCTTTCCACGCTCAGCAGTACCAGCTTGCCGTCAGATTTGGCGGCCAGAAGCATTCCTTCAGACATTTCGCCGCGCAGTTTAGCGGGCTTCAAGTTCGCCACAACAATGATAAGCCGTCCGACGATTTCCTCCGGCTGATAGTGCTGGGCGATCCCGGCAATTATTTGGCGTTTCTCGCTGCCGATTTCTATTTGCAGTTTTAGCAGCTTATCCGACCCTGCCAGCTTTTCGGCCTGAACGATTCGTGCAACGCGAAGCTGGATTTTAGAGAAGTCTTGAATGTCAATCAGATCTGTCGTGACCGGAGTGGACGGAGCCTTTGTCGGCCCTGGTGTTGATCCGAACAACTCGGGAAAAGCTTCGGGTAGCTGCTTTTCATCTATGCGCGGAAAAAGCGGTGTTCCGCTTTGAAGAGCTGTTCCCGAGCGCAGCCTTCCCCAGGCGACACTGTTCGCGATGTGGAATTGTTCGATAGGTTCACCCAGGCGCGACAGCAATTCAGACATTTTAGCGGGCATCACGGGGTGAAGGATGACTGCAGCTATGCGCAGTGCTTCGGCGCAATTATATAAGACTTCTCCGCAGCGTTGAATATCCGTTTTCGCCAAAGCCCACGGAGCGGAACTCTCAAAATACCGGTTTGTAGCACGCACAAGCTGGAGCGTTTCCTCGATCAGAGTATGCAGGCGGAATTCATTGATGAATGCCGGGAGTGCCGCAACAAGCTGTTCCGCTTGTAGGGCGAGATCGCAGGGGGAGGAAGGTCCCTTGGGCATTTTACCGTCAAAATAGTCTGCCACAAGTTTAGCAATTCGCGAAAAAAGATTGCCCAGATCATTGGCTAAGTCGCTATTGATGCGCTGTACGAGAGCATCCGGAGTGAATCTCGCATCCAGGCCGACTACCATGTCGCGTATTAAAAAATAGCGTATGGCATCCGCTCCGAAATAACGTACAAGCGGAGCCACATCCACGGGTTTTCCGGAGGATTTCGATATTTTCGCGTCCTTGAAATTCCAGTAGCCGTGAACGGTAAGATGTTGGTACGGATCAATCCCTGCGGCCTTCAGCATGATCGGCCAGTAAATCGCATGCGGCTTTAAGATGTCCTTGCCGATCAGATGCTCCGCTTGATTCCAGTAGGCGGGCCAATTCGGATCATGATCATATCCGATAGCCGTCAGATAGTTCAACAAGGCGTCAAACCACACGTAGGTTACAAAATTCTTGTCAAAAGGAATTTCGATTCCCCACTCCAGCCGTGATTTCGGGCGCGAAATGCAGAGATCTTCCAACGGTTCTCGAAGGAACCCCAACACCTCATTGCGATACCGTTCCGGTCGGATAAAGTCGGGATGTTCGGCGATATGATCGAGCAGCCACTGTTGGTATCTGCTCATCCGGAAAAAGTAATTCTGCTCTTTAATGTATTCCGGAACCGTTCCGTGATCCGGGCATTTGCCATCCATCATCTCTTTTTCCGTAAGGAATCGCTCACAGCCCGTGCAGTAATGTCCGCCGTATTCTCCGAAATAGATGTCGCCGCGGTCGTATACTCGCTGCAAAATCGTTTGGACAAGTTGAACATGTTCAGCTTCGGTCGTTCGGATAAAGCGGTCGGGCGCCGCATGCAGTGTCGGCCATAAAACGCGGAACCGCGAGCTGATTTCATCCACGAAAGCCTGCGGTGCGATTCCCTTCGCAGCGGCGGAACGGACGATCTTATCGCCGTGCTCATCGGTGCCTGTTACGAAGTAAGTGCTTTTCCCCAGAAAACGATGGTATCGTGCCATCGTATCCGCTAAGACCGTCGTGTAAGCTGTTCCGATGTGCGGATCGGAATTTACATAGTAGATGGGCGTTGTAATGTAATAATTACTCATGAGTCCGTATCGCTCGATTCATCGCCTTCAGCAGATGTGTCTGAATGGTCATCGGTCGAAACCGTTCCGGCGCTGCCGACCGGTCCTTTTTTCTTGCGGCTGCGGTGACGTTTTCTCTTTTTCTTGGTTTTTGACGCCGGCGCGATGTCAATACCGGTGCCGACTTGGATATCCGCACCGCCGCTTTTCATTCCTAAGCCCCCGCCTGCGAGCAACGTGACCCGCTCGCCTTTACGCGACTCGGAGACCGGTGGAGGAGGTGTTTCTTCCGGAACGACGGCGGCAGTCGGCGCCGGACCTTTTTTGCTGAGGAGGACGATGCACTCGTTCTTGGGCATCTCCTGCTTCCAGTTTGAATTATCGAGAAAATCCTGCCGTTCGAGTTTCTCCGTTGCTCCCGTACTGTATCTGACATGAATCTGTTCGCGCAGGACGTCGAGTTTTTCGACTGATCCTTCACCTTTCACATCATCGCGAACGGGATGTCCCAATTTAGGAGAAAACTTCTGGAAATCCCGGTACAAATCCAGTTCATAGCGGAGACAGCATTTCAGCCTTCCGCACACGCCGGAGAGCTTCGAGGGATTCAGAGGCAGGAACTGATCCCTGGGCATCTGAGTGGTAATCGGCTTGAACTCCGAGAGGAATGTCCCGCAGCAGAGCGGCTGCCCGCAGACTCCGTAGCCGCCGGTGCGCTTGGTTTCATCGCGAGCGCCGATCTGACGGAGATCAATTCGCGTTCGGAACGTGGATGCCAGATCCTTGACCAGTTCGCGGAAATCCACGCGGCCCTCCGCCGTGAAATAGAATGTCATTTTCCGGCCATCCCACTGCAATTCCACGTCAACCAGCTTCATCTCGAGTCCATGATCGCGAATTTTCTGTTTACCGGTCTGTGCGGCAGAAATCTCCCGTTCACGGTTTTGGCAGTCTGCTTTCAGATCGTTTAACGTGGCTTTCCGAAGAATGGCGTAGGTTGGTTTTTCGCTGTTCTCCAGTCCCGGATGGAAACCGAGATAACTCACGCGCCCTAAATCGCAGCCCCGCTCCGCTTCGACGATGACGGGATCATTGAGTCGGAACGGAAAATCCAGCGGATTGGAGAAATACTCCTTGCGACGCCCTTTGAATTCTATTTCTAATACATCAGGCATGTTGTTTTTGAGTTGATTTGGTGTTTGAGGAGGCGCGTGGTCCAAGGCATTCATGAAGACGAATGGCTAACGCATACAGTACCCATTCGCGAGTATATCCGCGTCCCAGAAAATCCGCCGCCCGGTCCACAGCGCGTACCGCTTCCTCGAAATCTGCCTGCGGATATGACGTGAGCACTCCCTGAATCGTTTCCTGAAAACCATGGAATAAAAATAAATGGGATCCCTGCTGTCCTGAAGCGCGGAGAACTGCAACGTCTCTCAGAAAAAGGCCCAGAAATTCGAGGGCGATTTCCTCCGGCAAATGACCGGTATCGAGAAGAGCGGACGCTGAGGTCTGCAGTTCCATCGGATCACACATGGCGGAAGCGCGCAGAAATCCGATAACTCGTTGCTGCAGCTCACTCAGATTGGCGGCCGACAATTCAAGAGCGCGGCTGAAGCTGCCGTCTCCCATAGCGGCCGCCAGGATAGCTTGCTCCTCCGGTGTTCCCGATTGCACCAACGCCCCGGCGATTTCGTGCGATGTCAGAGGAGAAACGCGAATCCGTTGGCAGCGGGAGCGAATGGTCGGCAGCAGTCCACCCTCGTTTTCCGTTGTCAACAGAAAATAAGCGTCCGGCGCGGGTTCTTCGAGCGCTTTCAGAAGCGCATTTTGCGTGGCATCGTTCATGGTGTCTGCATTCAGTACGACAACCACTTTCCGGCTGGCCTGGAAAGGTTTTATTGCAGTCCGATGCAGAAGCGTTCTAACAAGGCCGATGCGAATGTCTTTTGCCTTTGCCGGTTTGGACGACATATAAGGATTATGCGCCAAAGCAGCTTTATGCGAGGAAATCAACGACGCGAATTCTCTTTCATCATCGTCTGCGGAACCGGCCTTCTTGGACGGCAACGGAAATAAAAGATGTAGATCGGGATGCTGAAGCTCTCCGCTGGAAAGGCATTGTCGGCACGTGCCGCATGCCGTCGGCTCTTCCCGGTCACAGAGTACAAGCGCTGCGAATTCGAGTGCTATAGCGGTTTTGCCTACACCACGCGGACCTGAAAACAGATACGCGTGAGCCGCCCGACCGGTGCGGAATACACCGGCCAATCGCTCACGAATATCTTCGTGCCCTACGACGTGACGCGTGGGACTCCCGCCTATTGCGGAAGCAGCCACTCTACGGGATTCTTTTTCTCTTTGCCTGACCATAATTCAAAGTGTACGCGGTAATCGTCGGCAGCCGCGTTGAAACCGGGATAACCCAACACATTGCCTGCTTTAACTTCGTCATTCATCTTAACGACAACTTGACCCAGTTTAGCATACACGGTGTAGAAGGACCCTGCATGTTCAATGATGCACACATTTCCGAATCCCCGCAGCCAGGAAACTGAAGAGACGCGCCCGTCGGCTACTGAAATCACACTGGCATTTGGCGAAGACGAAATTTCAATTCCCGGATTTTCCGTAATTGTGGCCAATCGGGGATTGCGAATGAGACCGAATTTTTCCACGATCCGGCCCCTGACCGGCCAGGGCAGCATGCCTTTCAGCAGATTGAAGGGTGCTCCGGATAGTGGCTGACCTCCCGCGATACGTCCGATCATCTCTTCAATTTGTGCCTGTGATGCCGCGATTTCCTGCCGATGCGCCTCTAACATCCGGCGGTCTTGTCGCAGCTTCTTTAATCGGATCTGCAGCGCGTTTTTCTGGATGGCAAGCTTCTGGAGATCAGCCCGCATATCCGTTTCGATCTCGACGGCTCGCCGTCGGCTGTTTTCAAGACTCCATTTTCGTTCACGCAGGGCTTGCGTAGATAGAAAAACTGTATCTTCAGTTTCGTGAAGCGTCCCAACCGCGGTGTTTAGTCCTGTTTTTGTTTCACGCACCGTATTCTGTAATCGTTTGAGCGCCGTTCGGCGGGCTAATAGCTCTCTCCACGATCTTGCTTCAAGCAGAAATTCCCACGTTGTCCAGCCGCGTAAACGATGTTCGGCAAGCATGGAGCGCGCTAAGGCGGCGGATAACCGATTTTGATTGTCTTCCAGTTCAAGAATTCTGGTTCCGAGCGCTACCAACTCGTTTTCCCTCGGGCCGATCTGTCTTTCCAAGCGAGAGATACTATCTCGCAATCCGGCGACCTGTTGTCTTTGTTCGCGAACCAATTCTTCGGCAATCGCAATACGCTGTTCGGATGCATCAATATCCCGCAGAACGTTTTTTTCCCGGCTTTCCCCACTTTCCAATTTGCGGTCAATGCGGTCCAATTCCCGACGAAGTGAGTCAAGCTTAAAGCTTGGATTGGCTTGCGTACCCTGAGCGTAACAAATCGCGGCAGGCCACATGCCATAAAGTACTATTAAACAAACGATTAAGTTATTTTGGCGGTATATATTCACGAACAAGAATAATACGATAACCACACCGTAATTGCAAGCGCGTATAACGTTTCTTCCCAATTGCTTTTGCTTATAAGGAAGACTATATTACATTTTAAAGGTGCTTTTGCATTATTAGATAGTAATATTTATTTCACACTATAGTCATGTGTACCAGCATGATATGTATTATATTAATACATTATATAACAAAATCATCATTTAAATTCACAAAACCAGAATTCCACCATGAATCTGACTATTATCGCTGTAGGAAAGCTGCGCGAATCCTACTATAGAGCCGGTGTCGAGGACTACTTGCAGAGGATTAAAAGGTTCCTACCTATTGAACAAATAGAAACCGCCATAGGAACTGGCGAAGAGGGCAATGGTAAGGGCAAAGGGGCACTCTTGCGCGAGGCTGAAGGGATTGAGCGCCACCTTATACGCGGCGGGAAAATCGTTGTTCTTGATGCTGCTGGTACATCCCTGAGTTCCGAAGAATTTTCGGAATGGATCCAAAAGACGATGAATTCCGCCGTTTCCCGTGTGAATTTTATCGTTGGCGGCGCTTGGGGACTGGCACCAAAGCTTATAGATCGAGCGGATATGCGGTTAAGCCTGTCATCCATGACGTTGCCTCATGAGCTTGCCAGGCTCGTGCTTGTCGAGCAAATTTATCGAGCACTTTCCCTGTGGAAAGGACTACCCTATCATAAGTAAAGTCTGAATTTGTGAATACACTCTCACAAACTGCATTCAATCTTCATCGGCTTGACACGAGCGGTAGATTTGAGTATATTTGTCCAATTTGTCTGTACTCTCGGAGCAACATTGTCCACTTCGATTAATTCGCCTACACAGGAACAGATACTCACCACGCTGAAGGGAATTACCTTTCCGAAGCTGTCAAGGGATATCGTTTCATTCGGTCTCGTAAAAGGAATCGAAATCGAGAACGGGTTGGTTCGCGTGAAAATTCAGGTAGCCACGCGCGATCCCAACATTCCGGTTCAGATCGAGAAGGATGTTCATCAGGCTCTTCATCAGATTTCGGGGGTACGCGACGTTCATGTAGATATGAACTGGATTCAACCTGAA
>RPQS01000077.1 GCA_003818605.1 Candidatus Zhuqueibacterota bacterium
ACGACTTCCATAATTTGGACTTCGGTTCCCCGATCGGCCCGCCGCATCAGGTGGCGGCCTATTGGGATGATCTGATCGTGACCGGAGCCGACAGCAACGTATACTACAAGTACGAATCCGGAATGCATGCCTTCGTGGTGGAATGGCGCGCGCGGACATTGTGGACCCGCGTGGATCAGTTTTTCCAGATTCTGTTGTACGACACAACCTACTATCCGACACCGACGGGCGACGGCAAGATCAAAATTCAATACCAGATCGCCAATCCGAATTCCAATCTCGATCCGGGCTATTCGCCGGACGACAACCCATACGCATCCGTCGGCATTCAGAACGCGGATCATACCGTCGGTTTGGAATATTGCTATTGGAACGCGTATACACCGGGTTCGGCGACGTTGGCCAATGGACGGGCGATCCTGTTCACCACGGACGTCACCGGCTATATGCCGATGGAACTCACGCTCATGTCTCCCAACGGAGGGCAGGTGTGGTTCCAACATCAGACGGCAACGGTCACGTGGCTGGGCGGCGATCTGGAATCGGAGATTCTGATTGAACTCTCGAGGAACGGTCTCACGGGACCGTGGGAAACGATTACGCACAGCACGGACAACGACCGCAGCTACAGTTTCGTCGTGAGCGGACCGCCGTCTTCCACATGCCGGATTCGGATTGCACAGTCCGAGGATCCATTGGTCAGCGACACGTCGGCCGCCGATTTTTCGATCACCGCTTTAGCGCTGCTTTCTCCAAACGGCGGCGAAGTGTGGATGGCGGACAGCACGGAAACGATTACATGGCAGGGAGGCGATCCTGCCGGGAACGTTATGATCGAGATGTCGCGCAACGGAACGGGCGGCACGTGGCAGACTCTAATCGCTTCGACTCCGAACGACGGATCGTACAGCGTCACGGCGGCGCAGCCGACTTCGGAAACGTGCCGCGTTCGCATCACGTCCCTCGGCGACGCGACGGATACGGACATGTCGGGCGCGGACTTTTCGATTTTGGTGATGCAGAATATTCTGGCGGAGGATTTCGAATCGGGCGCGGCAGGCTGGACGCACACGAACGGCGGAACGGGCTGGGTAGACAACTGGCATATTTCGACGGAGCGGGCTTATGCGGGAACTCACTCGTACAAGTGCGGCGCGACCGACGCATCCACCTACGCGATGCTGAATGACGCCTGGCTCACATCGCCCGCGATTAACGACATCCCGCCGGATGCGCGCATGCGCTTTCATATGCAGATTCAATCCGAATACTCTACACTCTACCCCGACTCGGCGTACGACGGCGGCTTGAGGGAAATCTCGGTCAACGGCGGCGCCTACACTCAGCTCACACCCGTGGGTGGATATCCGAAAACGTTCCGGCGCACGCGCGGCGGCAGCCGACCCGCGTATGTTCCGACCGTAGGGAGACCGTGCTGGGCCGATACAACAACTCCGGTCGCCTGGGCGATGAAGGAAGTGGATTTGTCCGCCTATGAGGGAGAATCCATTCAAATCCGTTTCCGCTTTGTCAGCGATTCAGCCACGCATTTTAGAGGCTTTTACATTGACGACGTCGTGATCATGGGCGCACTAAACGTTCCTTCGGAACCGACCACGCCCATCGCGGTTACCATCAGCGTCTCCGGCAGCGACCTCATTCTTCGCTGGAACGACGACGGGAATTTATTTTACCGCATTTACGCGGCAAGCAGCGCGAGCGGTCCGTATGAGACGTTTGCGGATTGGTGGACCGCCTCGAACTCATTCACGATCACGGGCGGAGCGTCCGCGATCCGGAAATACTACTACGTTGCGGGGTGGGACGGAAACTAAAGGAAGCAATTCCATACCTTCGAGACAAAAGACAAGGCCGTACGTTTTTATCACGCGCGGCCTTGTCTTTGCAAGTTTTCGGATATCCGTGCGCGGAGCGCTACGCGGAAAACCGGGAGTTCGGAAGGGTCATTAAAATATTTTTACCCCTCCATCATGTCGTTGTCATCGGACATAGCAACTTCAAGGGGCGAGCCTGAATTCGAGGAAACCTCGATTCGGGGCTGGAGGACAAGTGCGAAATTTTCAACGCACCGCACGAACCGTCAACGTTTGTTCGGTTTGTTACGTGTTCTTCGCGGCTGTAAACTCCCGTGGTTGGTTGCATTGCCAGTCCAATTGTGCTAAATTACTCAATTGAGAATTCCATGAATCGGTCACTTTGCATACGAGAGAAGAACATGAGAGCTTGTCGGTGTTCCTTTGATTTGAGTGCTAAAGCATTCGTTTTAGTGTTTGCCACATTCATGATGTTTGCGGCGGCATCTTTTGCCACGCCCGCCAACACAGACATCCTGCCGAATCTGCCTCAGGATCTACACCTCAATTCGGATCCACAAACCGTGCGGTCTATGCCGGTCGTTGTGCTGAACCCGAATCCACAAGCGGTGCAGTTGGGGTTTTACGAACCGCCGATCGAGACCGGGACGGTCACCTACAACGGTGAAACCTTCGAGACGATCCGTATGGACGGTGAGGGCTCGACGCTGGAGGCGGGTGTTCCGGATGTGCCACGCGTCACACGCATGGTTATGATCTCGAACCACGGCAAGGTAGACTTGAAGCTTCTCAAGAATTCGTTCCGCGTGGAGTCCATGAAAGATGCCGTGGCGCCGGTTCAACTGCTGGACACCAAATTTCCGGACGGCTACGCATCGCCGAACAAAGAGATCTACGGCAAGGATGAATGGTATCCGGCCAAGATCGCGGAAGTTTCGGAACCCGCCACACTGCGCGACGTGCGCTTTGTGGTTGTCACGATTTATCCCGTGCAGATCAATCCGGTCACGAAGCAGCGGCGCGTGTATGACGAGATCGAAGTCGAAGTGGCGAACGCCGGCGGCATCGGCCCGAACGAAATCACCGTCACGCCCCGCTCCATCAGTCCGGACTTCAAGAAGCTGTACCGCAACTTCGAGAACTTCGAAGGCAGTTCATTGGATGCTTTACCGGAGAAACCCGGCAAATATATCGCGATTTGCGACACGATGTCCCAGATCATCACGCAAGTCCAGAAGCTGGTGGATTGGAAGCGGCGGAAAGGCATTGACGCGAGCATCGCGCGGATGAGGGTCGAGATCAGCGGAGCCAATGCGACGAATATCCAAAGCTACATTGCGAATCAGTACAACGCCAGCAACGGCGAACTGGAGTATGTCGTGCTGATCGGTGACGCAACGACGAGTTCCGCGAGTGCATGGGCTATTCCGACGGACGCCAGCAACTATGACAACGGATACGGCTGTATGAGCGGAGACAATCCCGATCCGGTGCCGGATATCGCAGTCGGTCGGCTATCCTGCCGCAACTTAAACCAGTTGGCCAATATCGTCAATAAGACAATCAAATACGAATCTTCACCGAATACGGACGATTTAGGCTGGTTCAAGCGCGGTTGGGCTTTAACGAATACCAGCCACGCTGCTTCCAATACGGCCACGAAGAAATACACGCAGGAAATCATGCTGCAGCGCGGTTTGTCTCCGGTCTATTTCAATTCCTATCCGGGCCAGACCAACATTGACACACTGAATAATCATCTATCGGAAGGACTTTCGGTTCTCAATCACCGCATGTCGTGGATATCGGGTGAGATGGACGAGACGGATCTCAACACATGTCCAGTTACCAACCGGAACCCGTTTGTCATGGCCATTACCTGCGGTACAGGTTCCTATCTGGATGCGACGACGCTCTCGGAAAAGTGGCTCCGTCCCGACGACAATCCCGACGCAAACACTTTTAAGGGCGCCATCGGCGCGGTCGGACTGCACGGCTCGAGCACGCACACGCGGTTTGACAATATTATTGACGCGGGCGTGATGTACGGACTTTACACGCTGGATATCGAACCGCAGGGAATCGCGCTGATCGCGGGCAAACTGCAATTGTATCGCAACTACAACGTGTCGTTTCCCTCCAACGTCTACGATTTTTCCCGTTGGGCAAATTTGATGGGCGATCCGGCGGTACCGATTTACCGCGAACGTCCATGGGGCGCGTCCGTGACGGCTCAGGAGACTATTAACGTCGGGACAAACAACGTTTCGGTGCTGGTGAAGAACAGCGGATCGAACAATCCCATTGAAGGCGCGCTGGTTTGCCTGCTGAAAGACAGCGAATCGTTCGGACAAGGCTACACGGACGCCAGCGGCTGGATCAACATTCCGTGCACGCCGGAGACGCCGGGCAACCTGCTGCTTACGGTCACGCACATGACTCTCGTGCCTTATATGGATACAATCACTGTCGTGTCGAGTCCGGCCTGGCTGACGGTGGATACATTCACCGTTGACGACAACAGCAGCGGCGGAACCAGCGGCGACAACAACGGCTTTATCAGTCCGGGCGAAACCGTTGACCTGTCCATCGAGCTGAAAAATGTCGGGACAAGCACTTCAGCCGCCAACATCAGCGGAACGCTGCTCTGCTCCGCACCGGGCATTCAAATTGCAAAACCGACGAGCACGTATCCGGCCATCGTGGCAGGCGGCACGGCGAGTCCGGATACGAATTTCCGGTTTACCGTTTCGGCCGTGTTCGACAAAGAACCGGTCACGTTCTTATTGCGCGTCACGTCATCGGCGGGCACGGAGACGTTGCGGGTGGATCTCACTCCGCGCGCACCGGACGTGACCTATAAGCGATTCACGTTCCAAGGACCGGGCGGCAATATTGATCCGGGCGAGAACGGCGATTTCACGGTAACCTTCCGGAACAACGGACAAAAAGATCTTGTCGGAGCGCAGGGAATTCTCCGTTGCCGTGACCCGTGGGTTCAGGTCACAGACTCTATCGGCGATTTCGGCGTCGTGGCTGCGGGCGCGCTGGACAGCAACAATACCGACCGTTTCCACATCGAAATCAATTCTGGAGCCTACAACGGACATCGAGCGGTAATGGAGTTGGTGATTACCGATGCGAACGGATTCCGCGACAGCACGCTGTTCGACAGCACCTATTTCTTCGCGACGGACACCACGTGGTTCACGCATGATACGACTAATTTTTATGTAACGATCGGCCCGCGCTCCACAACTAGTCCGACCGGACCGGACGGTTACGGCTACTACGCATATGACAACACGGAAACGCAACCGGCAGGAACAGCGGCTACGTATGAGTGGATCGAATTGCGCGGAGCGGGCGGAACCTCGCTGAACTTCAGCGACGGCGGAGGCAACGAAGATGAAAACTCGGTGCTCACTCTGCCGTTCGGATTTAAATTCTACGGGCAAGTATTCACGCAGATTACGGTGTGCAGCAACGGCTGGCTGGCCTTCGGCTCTTATCCGCTGCAAACCGATTTCCGCAACTATCGCATGGGCACGCCGCTGGGCCCGCCCTATCAGGTCGCACCCTATTGGGATGACTTGCGCACGACACACGCAGACACCAACGTGTTCTATAAGTATGATGCGACGAATCACTGGTACATCGTGGAGTGGCGGGCGCGCACGTTGTGGACGAATCTGACGCAGTTTTTCGAAGTCATTCTATACGACACGACGTACTATCCCACACGAACAGGCGACGGCAAGATCAAGTTCCAATATCAAATCGTCAATCCCAGTCCCAATCAGGATCCAAGTCCGTACGACGATAATCCGTATGCCTCTGTCGGCATACAGAACGGCAATCACGCCACGGGTCTGGATTACTGCTATTGGAATTACTATTCTCCGGGATCTGCCACGTTGACCAACGGCCGGGCGATTATGATTACCACCGATGCAACGGGCGGGCTGGTTCCGGATATTGACTTATCTCAGCCGAACGGCGGAGAAGGCTGGTATGTCGGACAACCGTATCATATTCTGTGGAGCAGTTCGGTGGTGGAAGGAAACGTGAATATCGCGATCAACCGGACTTATCCGTCGGGCGCTTGGGAAACTTTATTCAGCAATACGACTAACGACGGCTCACAGACGTGGACGGTGACCAGTCCGGCCTCGGCAGGCAACGCGAGAATCCGCGTGACCAGCGTCAATAGCCCGACAATCGGTGATACTTCCGATGCGAATATATCTTTGGTGATGCCGACCGCAACCGTAATATCTCCCAACGGAGGCGACGTACTGATTCAGGGAATTCCGTGTTACATCAGTTGGAGTTCGGTCGGATTAGGGCCGGTACGCGTGGAGTTGAACCGGAATTATCCCTCGGCAACGTGGGAAGTGCTGCACGCATCGGCGGGCAGCGGCTTCAACTGGATAGCTTCCGGAACACCGACAGCCAATGCGCGTATTCGCATCGTCGGCATCAGCGTTCCCACGGTGGGAGACACTTCCGATACGGATTTCATCATCGGCAGAGCTCCGATTGTAACGCATGAACCACATGCAGATCAAGCTGAAGGAACGGCATTATTCACATGCAATGTGGATGATGACGGGACATTCACGACGAAATTGTATTACCGGACCGTAGGCGGAGCGAATTACGACTCGGTCACCTTCGCGGCCACCGTTAATCCAAATGAGTATTCGGCCACCACGACATCGCTAACCACGGGACAATACGAATATTTTCTGATCTCGTCCGATCCACAGGGGTTCGCGACCTATATTCCGGACAGCGGAACAGTCCATCGTTTTGATGTCGGTGCTTTATCGGCGGTGTGGACGAGCTACGACGACGGCACGGCGGAAAACTACAATTGGGTTGACGGACCCGACTTCCAGTGGGCGGTTAAATTCGAACCGAGCGCGTATCCGTTCCTCTTGTATGGCGGACGTTTCGCGATTTGTCCGACAAAGCCGAGTACAGTTCATCAACCGATTTTATTCCGCGTGATGCTGGCCGACGGCGAGAACGGCCTGCCGGGCACGATTGTATTCAGCGATACGTCAGCATGCGCCGGAAACGTGATCGGCGGGCTGCCGAGCGGAGCCGCGTGGGCGGAGGTTATAACGCAGAGCGGCGGACAACCGCTGTCTCTTAGCCAACCGTTCTATCTCAGCGTACAGAATCCGGAAGTGCGCGAACATCCCGTGGCTTTCGCACACGATACGCTGGGAACGCGAAATCATCGTTCCTACATCTACGATGACTGCCTGGGTCAGTGGATGAACGAAGACGCCGTTGCCGAGAATGCACGTCCCGGAAACCGAATGATCCGGGCGAACGGATTCTGTCTGGCTCCGGTGACTATCGTTGTCTATAAAGCGGACAGCGCGGGAACGAGCAGCGCGGCGCTGCGCTGGACATCGAACGGCGCGCCATACTACCGCATTTACAGCTCGACGAATCCAAGCGGGCCGTTTAATACATTGGAAGGCTCCATTGCGGGACCGGCAGCCGGTACGATTGTAACCTTCAAGGATTTAAATGCCATCAATGAAGGAATAAAGCGGTTCTATCAGGTTCGCGCTTCCGACACACAATAGTCTGATTTCGATCTGAAAAACGGAACGACCCGGTTTTAGCCGGGTCGTTCCGTTTATGGCAGATAAAGAATTAAAAATGTGAAAAAAGAAATTCCTTTCTTGCTTCTCCTATGGAATGGGGGAAGGAAGAAATTCCGGCCGGGTTGCGGAAAACCTTAACCCGGCTCGGCAATCATATCAGCGGATTAGTCTGCGTAAAGAAGGCAAAACGAAAATGGCGGCGGAAATTTTTACGACATCACCAATAATGAAAGGAAAGAAACCCATCTGCCATGCATTGTTCCATCCGACAAAAAGAGAAAGCCATGTAGCGCCCATCGTTAAAACGACAAGCGAACCGATGAGCATGGCAAGGCCAGAGAAGATATACGAGCGGTCCCAGCCGAGTTCCGCCAAAAATCCAACTAAAAATGCGGCGGGAATAAATGAAACGAGAAAGCCCCCAGTGGGACCCAGTAGATGAAAAGCTCCGCAGGCACCGCCGGCAAACACAGGCAGACCGCAGATGCCTTCTCCAAGATAAGTCATCACCGCCGCAGTACCGCGGATGCGACCGAGAAGAGCGGCTATCAGCAACACACCAAACGTTTGGCCGGTGATCGGAACAGGACTGAAGGGCAAGCGAAAAGAGATTTGCGCGGAGAGAGCAATCAGCAAGCTGCCGGTTAAGACGGCAACCACCTGATATATCCACCACACAGTGGAATTTGCGCGGCGCGGCGCGAGTGCCTCAACTAAAGTCATAAAACAGACTCCAATGTTGTTTGATCGAAAATGCGTTAGTCAGCGGCCAATAGCGCATGGAATTTGGATTGATCGTTGAATGACGCCGGATAAACGAGTTCCGGCAGATAGCGATCTCCGGCCTTTTTCAAATGCGGGAAGATCAAGCCGCGCCCCAACGGGAATTGCGCAGTGCGCTGTTCAACTTCGAGCCGCAAGGCATCTTCGAAGCAGTATTCGGTTCGCGTGGCGGCCGCTTTGTCCTTGTCACCCGCCGCTTTAATGTTGCCGAAATCGGCCAGCATGCTTTCGACGAGATCATCAATAGTTTCGAGGTTGATGCGGAACTTGCGCTTGTTGTTTTCCGTGACTTCCTCGATGCCGCCCTTCTTACAGAAATAATGGTACATCATGTTGCGGGCTTTAACGTGCGCTTGTTCGGGCTTGAAGCGGAGTCCCTGCACCATGCTGACCAGCATCGAATAATGACCGGCGGCGGCCATTTTGCCGCTGATGATGCCTTCTTTGGCGATGCGGGTCATGGCAAACATGCCGAATAATTCAGCGCGGGCTTCTTCGAGCGGCGAGTATTCCGCTTCCAAATAATCACGAGCCTGCTTGCCCTGATGAGCAGGATCCATCGCCCCGGTGGTGTGGCCGAGTTCATGCAGCGCGCTATGAATCTGACTGCCCTCAAACATCAGTTCGCGGTATTCTTCAAAGGCTTCGCGGGTCATGAACTCTTCGGCCATGAGATCTCCGGAAACCTGATGGATAGCTTTGCCGGTGTTGCGATAGACCAGATTCACGGAACCAACATTGGACACAACCCAATCATCGTTGGGAAGCGACTGCGCAATGATGGTCATGGGGCTGTTGACATAGTCACCGCTCCAATTGAGCACATCCACGAAACGCAGATGCGGCAGTTTGGACGGATCAATGTTCAGCTTTTTATGCATCCACGGAGCCGTCGCTTCGAGATTGGCAAGGCGATCTACAAGCGCCTTCAACAAGTTTTGCGCATCGGTATTTTCAACATAGACGGCTCCGGCGGCTTCGCCGCGAGCATTCTTCCAATTGTCGAGATAGACTTCGAGGGCGGTACTCAGAATCAGATCAATCGGTGAATTGGAACGAATCCAAAGAAAATCGGCGATGCGGCGGGATTCCTTGGTGCCATGCCGCAGTTCTTCAATCTTGCCGTCAAGATAGATACGGAATTCGGGATGGCTGCTTTTTTCGCGCGCGGCTTCCAAGTGATGAATAATCGGCCGCAGCGTGGCACGGTAGTGATCCTCATTCATGCGCATCGCGATGCGGCCGTCTTTGCGCTCGAACATGGCATTGACGATGTTGGCGTCTTCACCCAAAGCTTTCCACTCTTCTTCAGTCATGTCCGGCGGGTAAAGTCCGGCCTTATCAGGAAGGGCTAATCCCTCAAACAGGAACGGCGCAACTTTTTCCAGATCGTTTTTCAGTTCACCGCCTCCGACTTTTTCGACCAGAATTTTAACGGCGGTTTCGGGAATGCCGAGCAGGTGATTCTTGCGCGGAAGAAGTGAATAGGGGCTATTCTGAAGATTCAGAATGGTCAGATAATTTTGCAACAGCGTCTTCTGTTCGGCGGATGCGACGGGAATCAGGCAGGCCATCAACCGCTGAAGGACGGCAGATTTCGGCTCGAACTGATCGCGGTAGACGGGATTCATCAGACTGACGGCATCGGCCAGATGGCCGAGCACCTGAATGTCATCATCGGACTTGCCGCTCAGCGGGAATTCCACGCGGACTAAGGCCGCTTGACGGGCTGTCTCGCCATGCTGTTGGTAGGGAACGTAGGTAATGGAAGACACGGAAGAAACCTCCGGGAAAGAAAGGGAAATGCCAGGATATAGTGTTATTTCACTAGGACAAACGTCTTTGGATCAATCCTATCAGCAATCAGCTTTGGAACATGACTGTAGTCAAGATTGTCCAGGTCTATTTGAAGACGTCCTAATTCGAACGCTTTATTGAGATCTCGACCATATCCCAGCGCCTGATAAAACGCTTTAGCAAAACTAATTGCTGCTTGATCGCCTATTCCAGATTTCATTCCTACAACACAATCGATGTGTTGTGCAATGGCTTTTGCCTGAACTTCAGAATAGCATGCATTGAGAACCACGCAACGTATTCTATCCTTTAGTAACGAAAATAACTGACCTAGTGTTGATGCCGAAACAGATTGGCTTTTTCCTTGTGAATTCTCAAGGATGAGTTCGCTCGCTTGGCTACCGTGCCCGCTAAAATGAACTATCTCTGGTTGATGACGTAACAATTGCGTCTGTAGATCCGATATTCGCAATGCCCATTGCGAATGAATATCGAACCTATCTCTATACTTGGATTGATTCAATGCCGCATCAATTTCGCGAATCTCTTGATCTAACCGCAGGTTTTTTGTATCTGTCGGATTCGCGGCTAGATAAAGTATTTTCACTGTCGAAACCTTATCTTCGTCAACTACGCGTTCAATAATTTGAGCACTACTTTCCTTTGGCTTAGGTTTTTCAGTTTGCTCGATTGCTTTATTCCGTGAAGGTGTCTCAATGTTTATTTCATATTCAAAAAATGATACTTTTCTGTGTTCTAGTTTAATCGTAGTCAGAATACTATCAGTCATAGCTGCAAAAAATTCTACTTTTTTCTCATCATTATCAAAAATGATGAGTTCCTCAACGCTTGTGCTTTTGTTAGAATCCTTCGATATCAAAATCTTCATCAATAATAATGATTCCAATACTTGTGTGTAAGCTCTTGGTAATGGCAATCCCACACTCTCACTTATCCCGATAACGGGTGTGGCGATTGATTTAAATCCTCGTTTCAGCGATTCAACCATAGCATGTCCCATAGCTTCACTTAAGGCAGTAATATTGAAGCGCCTAATATCACCGAGACTTAGAACAAGTAGGTTCTTGCAACCGATACGATCACTGTTCCCAATTTCGATCAATTGACTATTGCGAAATCTACTCGATTCAAGAAATATTATTGCCTTTTCTATCGCACCATTTGAAGCGCCATCCAAGACGCGTTCTGATCCACCGAGGAGACCATCGAAATGTTTAACAAACTGCACATCCGCCACCACTTTTCTTGCATCAGAAACTGATAAACGCAGTTTCATTCTTCCTCCGTGGTACTTGGCCAAGATTGATTCAGTATAACGTTATAACGTTCAGAGACTGTACAGAGTTACGGTCGATTTGACGTGATGAATCAAGTTTAGTCATGTCCAAACGAGCTCACTGATTCGAGGCGGATTTTAAACCCGCCTCGACAGCGGAAAGGAGATTCCGGCAGGGTCGTCGACCCTGCTCGGCGGACACTAAGGTAGTATTTATGTGGACGAAATTCAAGGGGAGAGACGATGAGCAAGGAATGGTGAACGAGGAAGAAAGAAAGACGCCCCCCTATCCCCCCCGTCCGAACAGCGAGATCTGCGATAAACGGAGGGGGACAAAGAAGAAAGATTCCGGCGGGATCAGCGACCAGCACCCGGGAGGGTGCTGGCTAGTGCTTCACCCGGTTCGGCGATCAATCCACGATTCCGATGGCGAATTTGAGGTACTCGGTTTCGGGCATGGAGGCCAGGATGGGATGGTCGGGAGATTGACCGCCACGGGCCAGAAAACGCAGATTTCGGTCTGCTTTTTGACTGGCATCACGCAGGCTTTCCAGCCAACGATCTACATGAACTAAACCGGAGCAACTTGCCGTAACAAGGACACCTGCGGGTTTTAACAAAGACATCGCACGGGCATTCAGATCTCGATAAGCACGGAGGGCGGCCGGGACTTTGGTGCGGGCTTTGGCGAGTGCGGGGGGATCGAGGATAACCATGTCGAATTGACAGTCAGGCTGCTTGATCCATTCGAAAATATCAGCCTTTACAAACTCAGCCCTGTCGCTGAAACCGTTAGCTTCAACTGCTTCACGGGCAACAGTTAGTGCCGGTTCAGAACTATCCACGAACGTGACATGCCCGGCCCCGGCTTTCAGAGCATACAAGCCAAAGCCGCCGGTATAGCAGAACAAGTCGAGGACTTGATCACCGGAGCAGATAAAGGAAGAGGCGAGGCGGCGGTTGGCGGCTTGATCCAGAAAGAAACCGGTCTTTTGCCCGGCCAAGGGATCCATGATAAAAGTGATCCCATCCTGCTGAAAGCGAAAGCTTCCGGACAGATCGCCGTGGAGGAGCTTTCGTTCGAGGGGGAGTCCTTCCAACTCGCGGACATGAGCATCGTTAGCAGCAATGACAGCCACAGGTTGAAAGAGGTCTACGAGAACCGACATGATTCGCTCAAGCAGACGATCCATGCCGGCGGTGTTCGATTGCAGGACGAAAACATTGTTGAAGCGGTCAATAATAAGGCCGGGCAAACCGTCGGATTCAGCGTAAACAAGGCGGTATACCGAAGCTGAATCACCGAAAAGGCGTTTACGCAAATCGGAAGCGGCGTTGATTTTCGTCGAAAGAAACGATTCATCTATCTGAACGAGTTTGCGGGAAAGCAGGCGAACGGTTATCAAGCTGTGCGGATTGACCATTCCCGTCCCGAGCAGATAGCCTCTGGAATCTTGAACCGCAACAATTTCGCCCGGAATCAGGCTTTGAAATCCATCTTGCAGCTCATTGGAAAAAACCCAGAGATGCCCAGCACGCAGCCTTTGGTCAGCGCCGCGCCGCAGGGTGACATTATTCAATTCGGCGATATTATTTACGGGAAGGATGCCCATGAACTTGTGCGATCCTTATGTTAATTTTAGTTTTCGGGGAGATTACCGGGAAGAGAGGCAGCTTGCATTTCACGTGTAAGCCGATTATATTTCAGTGATTGACTCTAAACTTTACCTTTGTGAGGGCGCATGAGCGACATTTTCCACACCATCATTCTGACAGCCCGTCCGGCTGCCGGTAAAAGCGAAGTCATTGACTTTTTGAAAAAGCTGGATCCCGAACGCCGCAAGAAAGAATTTCATGTGGGCGAGATTGTCGAGATTGACGATTTCCCGTATATCTGGGAAAAATTCGAAGAGGATAAAATCCTCGAAGAAGCCGGACGCGAAAGACTATGGACGGACAAGAAGCTCTATTTCAAAGAAGAGTGGGCGTGGGATTTCTTTCTGCTGAAAATGAACGTAGCCTTTGCCAAGCATGTGGCGGGCGGCGACGCGGGCAAGACCGTGTTGTTCGAGTTTGCGCGCGGCGGAAAGAACGGTATCCGGCACGCGCTGGACGTTGTCTCAGCGGACGTGTTGAAAAAGGCCGGGATCCTTTACATTCAGGTGTCGTACGAGGAATCCGTTCGCAAGAATCGCCGCCGCTTCAAACCGGAATTAGCGCATTCCATTCTCTATCACAGTCTGCCCGATGAGAAAATGGAATTCTATTACAAAGATAACGACTGGAAAGAGATCACGACCGAGATGCAGGGAGCGATCAAGCCACAGAATATTTCCGTTCCCTTCTCCGTTTTAGTGAACGAACCGGAAGTCACGGACGATTTCAAGAAACTGGAACCTGCGCTGAAAGAATCGCTTGACAAGCTTTGGAAGCTCTACCGGAAATAAATATGCCCCCCAAAAGATTTCAACGAATCGAAAAGACCTGGGACGAATACTGGGCCGAGTACTGGCGTATCCGCCTGGTGCAGGAAGACGAAGTTGTCGCTTGGAAAAACCAACAGGTGGTGGATTTCAGCACGAAAATGCTAGATATCAAGCCGGGCATGCGGATTCTGGATTTAGGCTGCGGCGCGGGTTTTCAGGCGAATCTCTTTGCTGAAAACGGAATCCTTGTGCACGGAATAGACATCTCTCCCCCACTGATAAAACATGCGGCTGCCATTGCCAAAAAGAAAAAATTGTCCGCAACCTTTGCCGTCGGGAACATGCACGATTTTACGGTGAAAGAACCGTATGATCGTGTGTTGATTTTAGGCATGAGCTTCGGTTTCGGAACGGATGAAGAAAACGAAGCCACACTGCGAAATGTTTTTACCGCCGTGAAGCCGGGGGGACAAATTCTGCTTACGGGACAACATCCGTATTCGGCATCCACGCATACCGGACCGGAATGGGTGGAAACCAACGATGGGTTTTTAGTGCACCATGGAGAATTCGATCCGATCACTTGCCGGCTGGGCGGCATGTGGGAATTAGTCCGCCCCGACGGAACGGTCATTACGGAAGGCGACAATCCGGAATCGGACGGCATTCGCTGCTATTCCGTCCCGGAACTCGCGCGTATGCTTTTAGATGTGGGATTCAACCACCCGCGCTTTTTCGGATCGTGGATGCTGCCACCGACAGAGCTGCAATGGTTCTCGACGGAGATGATTACGGTGGCGGAACGTCCGGCATTAGCTTCCGCAAGCAAGACGAAACGTGTGCGGAAAGTTTGATCGGATTGCTCCATGACCGCTGCTTCGCTTGATTCCCTTACTCCAGTTTCACAGCCGTACTCCGTGAAACTGGGACCGCTGCAACTGAGTTCGTGCGCGGTGCTCGCGCCGATGGCGGGTTATACGGATTCGGCCATGCGCAGAATCTGCCGCCGCTACGGTGCGGGGATGGTGTTTTCGGAGATGCTGTCGGCGGAAGGCGCGCGGCGAAACAATTTAAAAACTTTTCGCATGGCTGCTTTTCTGCCGGAAGAGCGGCCGTATTTCGTACAATTCTTTGCCACGAATCCTGAGCAAGCCGCGGATGCGGCGCGAATCTTAAGCGAAGTGCAGCCGGACGGATTTGATCTCAATTTCGGCTGTCCGGTGCGAAAGATCATTTCCAATGCCGGAGGTTCTGCCCTGCTGCGCGATATTCCGCTGCTGGCGAGAATCGTGGAAGCCACGGTGAAGGCCACTCCGATTCCGGTGTCGGTGAAGATTCGTTTGGGATGGGACAAGCAATCCATGAACGCCGTGGAAGTCGCGCAAGCCGTGGCCGATGCGGGCGCGGTCTGGGTAACAGTTCATGCGCGAACGCGCTCCGAATTCTACGGCGGAAAGGCGCAATGGGATTGGATCGGGGAAGTGAAATCCGCCGTAACAATTCCCGTGATCGGCAACGGCGACGTGCGGCAAGCCGACGATGCGATCAGACTTTTACAGCACACCGGCTGCGACGCCGCGATGATCGGCCGCGCCGCCATGGGATATCCGTTTGTATTTCGCGAGATCAACCATCTTGTGCAATTCGGCGAACCGTGCCCGTCCGCCACTCCTTCGGAACGGCTGACCGCGGTGAAACAGCATCTGGACTGGATGGTCGAGCAGTGGGGCGAGAAGCGCGCCGTCCTCGATTTTCGTAAACATCTGCTCTGCTACGTACGAGGTTTACCTCACAGCGTACCGTTCAAGGCGGAAGCCATGAAACTGGAAACGCACTTGGCGGTGGTTGATGCGATTCAGAAGTTTTTCAGTCTGCTGCCGGAAATACCGTTTGTGCAGCCACCAGTGCATGTAAAAGTGGAAAGCTGAAAACGGAAAGCGTACCCCCCTTTTTTCCCCTCTTATTCCAAGGGGGAAGCAGGATTCCGGGCACGTCCGCATAGCGAGATTTCGTCTTCGACGGACGAGACGCATACCTCGGCGAAAGCGAAACGACGACGGCCAGAGGCTGCCGCTATGAGATTTTTCGTTCATCGTTTATCGTTCATTGTTTAAATACGCCCCCCTTGCATCCCCCCGTGAACGGAGGGAAATTTAGATTCCGGGAGGGTTAATGACCCTCCCCGGCGGAAGCAAGATTCAGCTCTTTAATAACGAGGTCGCGGAGTTCGACGCGCATTTGGTCGCGCAGTTCGCGGAACAGTTCCGCGGGATCCATGCCGGGGCGGACATGCATCGGATCGGGATAGCCTTTGTGCACGGTTTTTTTCGCGCCGGGGAAAATGGGACAGATTTCGCGCGCGCTGTCGCAGACCGTAATCACGAGATCTATTCGTTGAAACAGGAATTCGTTGACGCTTTTGGAGCGGTGATCGGACGTGTCAATGCCGAGTTCCGCGAGCGCGGCCATAGCCATCGAATGCACGTGCGTGGGGTGCGTACCCGCGGAAAAGACTTCGATACGGTCTCCCAAATCCGCCCGCAGGAGTCCTTCGGCCATCTGACTGCGCATGGAATTACCGGTGCAGATAACGAGTACTTTGGGTTTGGACATTATTGAACCTCGCGTAAACGGGGATTGGGATCGGAACGAACGGGGCCTTTGGTATTCGCGATCTCATCCATGATGACATCGCTGATAATATCGCCGGTTGTCTGAATATCAACAGGATTAAATCCCAGATACCGCTCGGCCTGCGACTGCGCAACGTAGTCTACGGAAACAATCCGATATATTTTATCCGGAACGACGGATTTGCCGTTGATCTTCACGTCAACCACCTTGGTTGTTTCGTTTGTTTTGGAATAATCCACGGTCATACCCGACATTTCGAGCGCACCGTGTTCGTGAAGACCCTGCGCCGTCGCCTGCTCGGCGGCGAAGATGAACAAATCGCTGCCCTTCGCTTCGAATAATACCATATTATTGGTGAAGGGCAGAAGTTCCAGAATATCCAGTTTGGAGACGGGGCCGGGATTCAGAGAACCGCGAATGCCGCCGGCATTGACCAATGCGACATCGGCACGGTAGCGTTCGCGCAACCGATCACAGATCCAATTGCCGACGTTGCTGCCTTCATAATATCCCGCTTTCCATGCCTGTTCCAAGTCGCCGATGATCTTGCCGTATTGCGTCTGAATCAGCAGTTCCAAACTATCGGCAAGAACGCTGGCATCGGATTGGGGCGGATTAGGGGGGAGCATTAATTCAAGCAGCGTATCCTTTGCACTGACGACGCTGTCACCGGCTACCCGCAGGCGAAGCACACCGAGATTCTTCAGGTACGATCCGGCCTGCACAATGACGATTCCGTTGACACGCATTTCCTCGGTCAACCGCGTGTGGCTGTGGCCCCCGACGATTATATCGGCACCGTGGATTTTCATGGCCAGCAAACTATCTTCTTCCACGCCCATGTGCGTGAGAAGTACGATTAAATCGGTAGCACTATCCAACTGATCAATATATTTTTGCGCGGTGGACGCGGCACTGTCCACGGCAAACGGCTGAAGAGCGGCGCGGGCAACCGAACCCCACGGATTGTCCATCATTAAGCCGATGACGCCGATGCGAATCCCATTGCGTTCCACTCTATACACGGCTCCGGAGAGAGAATGCGCGGCGTTTTTTTCACGCAGATTGGCGCATAGAATCGGGAACGGAGACGCGGCAATAAAATCACGCAAATGGTCAGCGCCTAAATCGAATTCATGATTACCGAGACACATGGCATGGACGCCGCAGCGCTTGAGCATTTCGAGCAATGCGCCGCCAAGAACGCCTTCGTACTCCATGTTGCAGACCGGATTGCCGGTCATGAGATCGCCCGCATCCAAGTACAGTGATTC
>RPQS01000078.1 GCA_003818605.1 Candidatus Zhuqueibacterota bacterium
AGGGGGGAGGAGTCCTTCCCCGTTTAGCGGCCGGACTCGTCCGGCGCGGAAACAACAACCGCTGCCGCACGTCAACCCGCGCAGCGTCTATTCATCCTTCATCCTTTATCCTTCATCCTTCTCTTTTGTCTCGCTCTTTCCGCTTCTGCGGCGGATTTGAAAGGCATCGCCAAGGACTATTCCAACGGCCGCCCGATAGCGGAGTGCGAAGTTCTGCTTGCTCCCTCCAATTTTCGCACGAGCACGAATTCCGACGGCGAATTTTTCATCCCCAATCTCCGCCCCGGCCGCCACGTGCTTACGATTTCACATACCGGATTCCATCCCTACATTTTCGAGCAGGTGATTGCCGAAGACAAGCCTCTCTACGAAATCACGGTGGAACTCAAGCCTTCGGAAACGGGCGAAACAACGCGCGAATATCTTGAAGAGCAGCCGCGCTACAAATTACCGGAAGTCACGGTGCTCACGACGCGCGCTTCCGCCGGGCATCCGGTTACCTATACGAATTTAAAGCGCGAAGAAATCGCCAAGCGTAATTACGGTCAGGATCTTCCGCTGCTGCTCACGGAACTGCCGAATGTGACGGCGTATTCCGACGGCGGCAACGGCATCGGCTATTCCTATCTGCGCATGCGCGGCTTCGGGCAGAATCGCGTGGCCGTGCAGCTCAACGGCGTGCCGCTGAACGATGCGGGAACGGGTGAAGTATTCTGGATTGACCTTCCCGATTTCGCTTCCGATCTCGAAGATATGCAGGTGCAGCGCGGCATCGGGTCGTCGCTCTACGGCCCGGCGGCGTTCGGCGGTACGATCAATATTGTCACGCGCACGCCCGGAACGCGCGTTCAGCCTTCTCTGCGCGCTGAAGGCACGCTCGGGGCGTGGAATACGCGGCGGGCAATGGTCTCGTTCGAATCGGGACGGATTCAAAAAAAATACGGCATTGCCGCGCGCTTGACCCGCATGAAGACCGACGGCTACCGCGACAACTCTTGGGCGGATTTATGGAGCTATTATCTTTCCGCCGCGCGCTTCTCGAAAAAACACACGACACGGGTTGTCTTTTACGGCGGGCCGGAAAAAACGCATCTCGCGTATGACGGCATTACTAAGGAACAGATGGCGGAAAACCGCCGCTACAATCCGCTCACGTATCCCGGTGAGATTGACAACTTCTTTCAGCCGCATTATGAGCTGCACGATGAATTCCGCGTCTCCGAAAAATTCACGCTGAACAATTCGCTCTATCTCTTTCGCGGCGACGGCTACTACGATCAATATCGCACGGATCAGGATCCTGCCAAATATTTTTTCGGTCCGCAGTTACCGACTGAACTGATCAGCGTTCTCCGCCGCCGCAACGTGGGTGAAACCGATTGGGGCTGGATCCCGCGCCTGAGCGTCGAGCACGGCTGGGGTGAAACCGCCGTTGGCGGCGAACTACGCATGCACGAAGCGCAGCACGAAGGACTGATTCTCTGGTGCAGTCCTCAAATAGCCGCTCATCAACCGGATTACCACTACTACGACTATCGCATTCAGAAGCGGCATGCCTCCGCGTATGTTCACAATCTGTTCCGCGTCTCATCCCGCCTGCGCGTAATGGCCGATCTGCAATTGCGCTATGTGTCTTACGAAATGGATCGCGACAAGCTCTGGAATGTTACGTGGAAAAAAGATTGGGGTTTCCTCGCGCCGCGCATAGGCGTGAACTACGATCTGCTGAAGCCCGGCATTGACGAGAATCTGCCCGCCGCCGTGATATACGCGAACGTTTCCGAAGCCGACCGCGAACCGACGTACAAGGACATCTACGATCCGCAGGATTATTGGTCGCTGCCGACAAATGCATCGAATCATTTCGCGAACGGAGAGAACGGCGGTGTATATACGGGTGGCGGACTCGTTCCCGAACTCATGGACAACGTCGAACTCGGTACGCTCTGGCAGTATCGCGGTGCGCGCTTGGGAGTGAACGACTACTGGATGCGCGTCAAAGATGAAATCGTTCCCTATGGTACGCTGGATGATCTCGGCGTTCCCGTCACCGGCAACGCGCCCCGCACGCTGCATTCGGGAGTGGAGATCGTCGGCTCGCATTCGCCGCTGACTTGGCTCGATCTCTCCGGCAATCTGGCGCTCACCGATCATCATTTCGTGAATTACAAAGAATACGACTGGAACACAAGTGAACTTGTGAAACGCGACGGCAATCGGCTCGCGTATGATCCGCCTTACATCGCTAATTTACGCGCGCAGGTTTCGCGCTGGAATCTTAATTTTGCGTTGTCGCTGCAAGCCGTCGGCAAGCAGTACGTGGACAACACGGAAAACAACAATACGGCTGTGCCGGCTTATGCGCTGCTGCACGTGGATCTCGGCTATCGCTTCACGCGCATGGCCGGTACGGCCAAATATGTCGAACTGCGTTTGCGCGTCAACAATCTGCTCGATAAAGAATACGAGAGCTTCGGCTTCATCGGCGATTACGGTCCGTCCTACATCGTTGGCGCTCCCCGCGCGCTCTACACGACGCTGGCCGTGGAATTGTAAGATCTATTCGCGACGGCAGGCATCTTGTCCGTCGAAGACGTGATCTCGCTCTGCGGACCTGCCCCGCAACTCAACCACCAGAAGGTACGCCGAGGAGGGTCATTAGACCCTCCCGGAAGCATTTTCACAGAGCGGGGCACGTGCCGACATGTGCCGCCGCGGATTAAATAATCCATTTCCGCATTCATCGTTCATCATTCATCGTTCATCATTCATCGTTCATCGTTTCCTATTTTGTCTTCCTCCTTCCTCCTTCAACCTTCCGCCTTGATTGCGCCCGTACTTTTCGTGCTGGCGCTAATCGGCGTGGGCTTGTTCCGCAGCCGTAAAGTCAAAGCGGCGGAGGATTTTCTGCTGGCCGGGCGGCGGCTTTCCGCTCCGGCATTTATCATGTCGCTTGCCTCTGCTTGGTACGGCGGCATTCTCGGCATCAGCGAATATTCATTCACCTACGGCCTTTCCAACTGGTTCGTGTTCGGATTGCCGTACTATCTGCACGCGGCGCTGTTTGCGGTTTTTCTTTCCAAACGCGCGCGGCATTCGCGGCTCTCTTCGATTCCCGACAAGCTTGAAGAAAGCTACGGTAAAAATGCGGCTCGTGTCGGCGCGCTCACGATTTTTCTTACCACCATGCCCGCCGCCTATCTACTCATGCTGGGAAAACTCCTGGCGTGGATTTTCGGCTGGAGCTACCCGACCGCTTTGGTCGCGGGCACGATTCTCTCGACCGTCTACATTTATTTCGGCGGACTGCGCAGCGTGACCGGCACCGATACCCTGCAATTCGTTTTAATGTATGCCGGATTCGTGATGATGGTGATTGTACTCTACAACAATTTCGGCGGTCTCGAATTTTTGAGGGCGCATGTCCCGCGCGAATTGTTCACGCCGCTCGGCGGACAAGCCTTTTCTGCCGTCTTCGTGTGGTACATCATCGCTTCCACCACACTTGTCGAACCGCTGTTCTATGAACGCGTGTACGCCGCGAAAAGCGAGAAGATTGTGCTGCCGGGAATTCTCTTCTGCATTCTCTTCTGGGCGATCTTCGATTTCATGACCACCACTACGGGACTTTATGCGCGCGCCTTATTGCCTGCCGATACCGAAAAGGCTTTAGCTTTTCCGCTGCTCGCGCAGCAATTGCTGCCCGGTGCGGCTTTCGGACTTTTCTTTGTGGCGCTTTTAGCCACGGTGATGAGCACGATTGACAGCTACAGTTTTCTCGCCGCCACGGCTTTGGGAAGAGATTTGATTTGGCGAAGCGGCAAGCGCAACGAGCAAAAAGTTCCGACCTTCATCCGCCGTTCGCTGTTCGCGGCTACGGCCTGCGCGTTTCTGCTCGCGCTCGCCTCCGAATCGGTCGTGTCGGTCTGGCACGGCGTGGGCTCCGTGGCGGCTCCGGTTTTGCTCATTCCGATGCTCAGCGCGTGGTCAAGCCGCTTGGCTTTCGCGCGCAGGCTCGTGGTTCCTGCCATGATCAGCGCGGGACTTGCCGCGCTCATCTGGCGAATCGTTCCCGTCTTTGGGGATTGCGGATACTTTTTCGGCATCGAACCGATCTACATCGGCCTGTCCGTCTCGCTCGCGTTTTATCTCATCGGCCTCAGATGGAATCGTTTGCCTATGGCCGATTGATATTGAATGGTTCGCATCGGCTGTTCATTAAGAGGTCGGAGAGTGACATACTGGTTCTGCGTCCACTGTTTTATAAGGCAATAATTGGCGAAGCGGAAACGGTCAATCCATGCCTCTCGTTATGGAGCCGGATGACCGGATCGTAAAAAGGCAAGTTTTAAATGGCTAATAGAAGTATAATAAAGACTGAGTTAATTCTATTGATTGGTTATATAATAGTTCATCATAATAAATTTCGTTTATAATATACAACATATAGTTCCAAAAGTCAAGCGTTATTTTGTTCACTTGTTCATGTCTGTGATTCCAAAGATTCTGGAGCGTGAAGTGCAGTCTGCGGTCATTTTTCGGTGTTCGTGAAATAAACTCTTGACATACAATTTGCGGCATATTATTTTGTAGACAGCCGAAGGAACGGCAGAGGGGCATCGCATAATCGGAGAGGCTGCACTCACGTTTAGGCAGGCGTCATTGTTCGTGGCGCGCGCCGGGTCGTGATACATTCAGCAGCTTCGTCCTTTGGGAGGGCCGATCATGCACTGCATTCCACACCGCTCGTATTCGGTTAAATCATTTCCTGCATTAATTTATCATCGTGGTCATGCGCGTGCTTTTCGTGCATGGCTTTTTTTATGGCGCGAAATTGTAGAAAGAAACCGAGAACGATGTTCGGCGAAAAGAATTTCGGGCGCAACGCCTTGCGCCCCTACACAGAAAAGGTTCCGACCGGGTCAGGAGCCCCGGCTCGACGGATTTCCGTTCATCGTTCATCATTCATCGTTCATCATTTCAGAGCGCCCCCCTTTCATCCCCTCCGCAGAGCGAGATCTCGTCCACAAAGTGGACGGACCGTACACGGGAGGAAATAGACAACAGGGCGGCTATGTGATGGTAGCCATGATAGCCACGATGACGATTATGGTGGCGATCAGCGCGGCGTATATGCGCTGGTCCACGGACGAGAGCCTGCAGTCAGCGCGCACGGCCGCAGCCATGCAAGCTTACTATTTAGGACAGATGGGCATCGTTGAAAAAGGATTTCAGTGGCTGCGCACGCGGCCGGCCAGCGATCTGCCGGTTGGCGAAACTGTGCTGTCGGGAAAGACCGTGCCGGGTGTCGGCGAATATTCCACCGTAAGGATCTTTTATCTGCCCTCGTTGGATGAGGGAAATTTCTGGGCGGTGGATCGCAAGTTCCGCATCTCCTCTGTGGGAACGGTGCACGTTCCTTATCGCAACGGCGGGAGAGAAAACTACGCGGAGATCAAGCGCCAGGCGGTGCTCTATGTACAGGTGCGGAATTTCTGCGACTATATGTATCTCTCCGATCAGGAGATGACGCATTTCAACGACCGGATCAAGTTCTGGAGCGGCGACACGCTGCAAGGCCGCGTGCATTCCAACAGTCAAATCGCGATTCAAACGCGTCCGGTATTCCTCGAACAAGTCAGCACCACGGAAGACAATTTCTGGCTGCAGGACGGAGCAAATCCCGATTTTCGCGTTCCCCCGATCTTCAATGCGCCGCGGGTGGAAATTCCGCAGATGGCCGAGCGGCTGCGGCAGGGGGCAAGTCAGCAGGGACATTATTTCGATTATCCGGGCAAGACGCTGCGCGCGGAATTCCGCCGCGGGTCCGTTCACATTTGCGCGTGGAACACGGGTACGCCGTACGATGAAAATCAATGCTGGGACGTCGTGCTCCACCCGCACTGCTGCATCTTCGTCAACGGGCCGCTGGAGATCATGGGTATCGTGGAAGGCCAGGTGACCATTGGCAGTGCCGGAACGATGCGGATTCTGGACAACATCCGCTATTCCGACGCAAATCCGTACACCGGAGTTACATCGCTGCAGTCGTCTAATGTTTTAGGCATCGTATCGGAAGCGGATATTAAAATTGCCAACACGGCGGCGAACGGACGCGAGAACTCCAGCGGACTGGGTTCCGCACAGACGAATCCGGATCTCACGGATATCGTCATAACGGGAGCGGTCGTGGCTTTGGGCGAGAGCTTCACGTTCGAAGATCAGAACGATCCCGACAGCGGCTACGTGTGCGCGTGCAATCCGGACAATCGCGGCACGATCTATTTGTACGGTTCGCTCACCCAGATGCGGCGCGGCTACGTGCACCGCCGCAACAACACATCCACGGGCTATCTGAAAAAATACGTCTATGACGACCGCTTCATGCGCACGCGTCCTCCTTGCTTTTTCGACGTGACCGATGAGAACGGCCACGCGCTGTTCAACATCGTGCAGTGGGGACAGGGCAAGGAAAACGCGGTGGACGTCCGTTACGGCAACGTTGTGCGCTACAACTGACAACAGGAGGGCTGACCATGAATCGCTTCAGAAGTTTTTGCATTTTGTGTCTCGTCGTTTTGAGCGCAGCATCGCTTTGCGCACAGGACAGCCTCAACGTGAGCCGCATCGGCCAATGGAATTACTGGGATCAGGCGATGCAGCTGGCGATCTTCAGCCACTATGCGTACGTGGCTACGAACTACACGGGTGTGCGGATCGTGGATATTCAGTATCCCGGACATCCGGAGGAAGTGGGTTCTATACCCAATTACTGTTCCGGCCAGGGGATTATGGACATAGACGTGTGGCAGAATTATCTAATCATCGCCGCCGGAGATTCGGGATTGCGCGTGCTGAGCCTCACCGATCCGGTGCATCCGGTGGAAGTGGACCGCTGCGACACTCTCGGTACCATTCTTTACGTGGACGTCAGCCCGGACTACGTGTTTGCACTGGAGCCGGGAGCGGGCACGCATGTTTTTTTCATCAATCCGCTCCAGCAACTCGTGTGGCAGGGCTATCTGGAAACGTCGTGCCGATATCCGACTCACGTGGCAACGTACGGCAACTACGCCTGCATTTCGGATATCTGCGGCAATGTGGAAATTTTCGACATCTTCAATCCAACGTATGCGGTGCATTTGGGAACCTGGCAGATGGGGGGAGTTTCCTGGGACATCGCGGTATCCGGTCATTATCTTTATGCCGCCGTTGTGGAAATCGGCTTAGTCGTGGCTGATCTTGTGAATCCCCGCTTGCCGCAAACCGTGAGCCGGAGCGACACATTCAACGCGACGGCGATTCACATTACCGGCAGCACGGCTTTAGTCGGAAAGTATAATCACGGTTTGGGAGTGTATAACATTTCCAATCCACTGCAGCCGAGCGAAGTCGTTACATACGATTTGCCCGGTGTCGTCAGCGATATTGGATTCGCCATTCAACTTGCCTTTGTGGCGAACAGCGATTGGGGCCTCAGGGTTGTAGATGTGTTCGAAACCACGCAGGACGGCGAGATCGGCTCGTACGACACGCCGCACAATTACGAGAACAAGCTCTACGTAGAGGGCAACCGCCTGTACATGCCGGACGGCGGAGACGGACTGTGGATCATTGACGCGGCCGACCCTGCACATCCCGAGCCTATCGTGTTCGACACGTCGCTGACGAACATCTATGATTTGGCTTTTTTCGATCAACAATATGCCTGCACCGCGGATCGTTCCGGGCTGCGCATTCTATATGTAGGCATTCCGACTCTGATCACGACCATCGGCAGCTTTCCGCTGAATCATGCGCGCACTTTGACTCTGATCGAACCCTATTGCTATGTGGCCTGCGACAGTCTCGGAGTGTATGCGTTTAATCTGACCAATCCTCTGCAGCCGCAAAACATCGGCTTTTGTCCAGCGCCGATTTCCGTTCGCAAGCTTCGCGGAGAAGGAAACACGCTGTGCCTGTTGGGTGAAGACACGCTGATTACGATAGATGTCACAGATCCCACGCATCCCACAGTTGCCGGCGGATTTTCGACCAATGGATTCTTCGCGGATCTTTACGTATGGAACCATCATGCGTGCATTGCGGGTTGGACAGGATGGACACCCAATATCACCGGTGGATTCCGGATCATCAGCATCGCGAATCCCGCGCAGCCTTTCGAGGAAGGATCGTTCATTAATCCGGGAGCGATGTGGACAATGACGGGACAAAACGAATGGATTTATTTAATGGAAACGGGGTCGGGGCTGCGGGTGATCAATATCTCCAGCCCGGCGCAGCCGCACGAAACGGGATTCTACTATTCCGAGCCGAACTACTGTCAGCTCGCCGCGCGCGGAAGGTACGTATATGGAAACGGCTACGGCGGCTTTCAGGTATTCGATTGCAATCCGGCGCTGCCGGTAATTTCCTCCGAGACGGTGCTGCCCGCGCGGCTGGAATTGCATCCCTGCTATCCGAATCCGTTCAATGCCGCGACAATGATTTCCTACTCACTCCCTGTAACTTCACGTGTGAGACTTTCGGTCTTTGATGTTTTAGGGCGGCAGGTAGCCACTCCGGTTGACGGCGTACAGACGGCGGGAGAGCAACGGGTTTTCTTCGACGGCGGCGCGCTGGCGTCGGGAATTTACTTTGCGCGGTTGGAAGCGAACGGAATGAAGGCTGACCAGAAAATGGTTCTGCTGAAGTAATTAGTGCGGGTTGTTGTGCGTTCAACCCACAAAACAAGCGGGCGGCCCTTTCGGGTCGCCCGCTTTCGATTGGATGATTGTCTGCAAGAAGCGGTTATTGGACGATCTGTTCTTCTCTATTTTGACATGTATAACCACGTTTTTTCTTAATATACACCTTGCGGGCACAAGAATCAACTTTTACTTGACATTGCGGAGCAGGGTCGGTATAATGTAGTAATATATTCGAGGATAGACTGTGAGGGGTGACTCTGGAGAGTCACCACCGGGACGAGATTGATTGCGAGGCCTATGGAATTTCATCTTTCCCGACCGGCGCGCGAGCGCTACGAATTCGACCGCGATTTGCTGAAGAGCGAAGGCGAACTGAAGCCGCCCGATCCCATTGCCGTGCACGAATTAGTAGGCCGGATGAATCAGCGATTGGGACAACAGGGACGCGGCGTGAAGCCCGGCCATCTGTTCGCGCTCGTTTTGATTCAACAGATTCTGCACAAAGTCGTGCAGCTCTACCAGAAGCGCGTGATGCCGGATGTGTTCGACAAAGCGGAAGACTGGCTCACGCAGCAGCTCACGGACGAGCGCGTGCAGGGCACCATGCGACGCTTTGGCGAACACTACACACCGTTGAAGGTCTTCAAAGGCGAGCGGCAATTGGGAATGTTCATGCGCGAGCCGTACGAAGACCGCCCCGGCAGACACATGTTGTTAGAGCAGATGCTGCTCGTGTTTTTGGCGAATATCAATCCGGCGGCGATGACCACGCGCGGTTTATACGACGACCGCGAATTGACCGCCCGCGATGATTATCTGAAGCACATCTGGACGCTCGAGAGTTTCTTCGCCGCGCAGCCGACCTTCGGTCCCGGAGGCGTATCGCTGTTCGAACTTTTAGCCGCTCCGGCGAAGGAATCTCCGGAATCGCTGCTCGGACAGCTCGAATACATCCGTAAACACTGGGCGGAGATTCTGGGCGAAGATTTTATTCGCGCGCTTTTGCTTGCCGAAGACCTCGTGCGCGAAGACGACCGCATGCCGTGGAAACCTTCGCAGGGGCAAGGACCGGATTTGGAATATCTGAAGCTGCTCGCAAGCCGGGCAATGTTTGCGAATGCGACGGCGGAGCCGGAACGGTTCAGTCCCGACACGGACTGGATGCCGCGCGCGGTCGTATTGGCCAAGAGCGTGTACGTATGGCTCGATCAGCTTTCCAAAAAATATAATCGTTCGATTCGCAAATTGGATGAGATTCCCGACGAAGAACTGGATTTGCTGGCGAAATGGGGATTCACCGGACTGTGGCTGATCGGTCTCTGGGAACGAAGCGCGGCTTCGCGCACGATCAAACATCTGCGCGGCAACATTGACGCAGTGGCGTCGGCCTATTCGATTTACGATTACCGGATCAGCGGCGATCTCGGCGGAGACGCGGGGCTGGAGAAACTCAAAGAACGCGCGCAAAAACGCGGCATTCGCTTGGCAAGCGATCTGGTGCCGAATCACATGGGACTGGATTCGCGCTGGGTGCGCGAACATCCGGATTGGTTCATCCAACTCGATCATCCTCCCTACAACGTCTATCAGTACAACGGGCCGGATTTGTCGGGCGATCCGGGAATTGATCTGCGCATTGAAGACGGCTACTGGCATCAAACCGACGCCGCCGTGGTCTTCCGCCGCGTGGACAAACACAGCGGACACACGCGCTATATTTATCACGGCAACGACGGAACTTCGATGCCCTGGAACGATACCGCGCAGCTGAACTTTTTAATTCCGGAAGTGCGCGAGGCGATGATCCAATTGATTCTGCACGTGGCGCGCCAGTGCTCGATCATCCGTTTCGACGCGGCGATGACGCTGACGAAAAAACATTATCAGCGGCTGTGGTTTCCCGAGCCGGGAACGGGCGGAGCGATTCCCTCGCGCGCGCTGTTCGGTCTCACCCGCGAGCAGCTCGATCAAGCCATGCCCGTGGAATTCTGGCGGGAAGTGGTGGATCGCGTGGCGGCGGAGGTTCCCGACACGCTGCTCATCGCGGAAGCCTTCTGGCTTTTGGAAGGATTTTTCGTGCGCACGCTGGGCATGCATCGCGTGTACAACAGCGCGTTCATGAACATGTTGAAGCTGGAAGAAAATGCGAAGTATCGCACGGTGATCAAGAATATTTTGGAATTCGATCCGCGCGTGATTCAGCGTTTCGTGAACTTCATGAACAATCCGGATGAAGACACGGCCGTGGCGCAGTTCGGCAAAGGCGATAAGTATTTCGGCGTGTGCCTGATGATGGCCACCATGCCGGGGCTGCCGATGTTCGGCCACGGGCAGATCGAGGGACTCACGGAAAAATACGGCCACGAATATCAGCGGGCGTATTATGACGAACGACCCGACGATGATTTGGTGCGCCGCCACGAACGAGAGATATTTCCCATCATTCGGCAGCGGCATCTGTTCAGCGGAGCCGAGCATTTTCTGCTGTATGACGTGTACCGCGACAGCGGCGAAGTGGATGAAAACGTGTTCGCGTATTCCAACGGCTACGGTGATGCGCGCTCTTTAGTGGTCTTTCACAACCGCTACGCGGAAACGGCGGGCTGGATTCAAACCTCGGCGGCCTTTTCGGTGGCCGACGGCGATGCGCGCAAATTGATCCGCAAGACGCTCGGCGAAGGACTGGGCTTGCGCGGTGACGCAAATCTGTTCTATGTTTTAAAAGACCGCATCACAGGGTTGGAATATCTGCGGCGCGGCGCGGATCTCTTAGCGCACGGATTGTTTGTGCAACTGCGCGCGTATCAATATCAAGTGTTCACGGAATTCCGCGAAGTGTGGGACGATGCGGAAGGCCGCTGGTCGAAATTAGCGGAGATGCTGGGCGGACGCGGCGTGCCGTCTTTGGATCGCGAATACAAACGCGTGTATCTCGCGCCGCTGATCAACGCTTTCGAGCGGTTCGCGACGGCGGACACGTTCCGCGCGCTGCTCTTTACTGAGGAACAGGAACCGGAAAGCGCGACCGCGGCCGGCGCGATAGTGAAAGAGCCGGAGGAGGTAAAACCGCCGGCGTCTCCGGTTTACGACTTCATCGAAAAAGCGCGGCCGTTTCTGGAACAAGCCCGGCGCTACGGCGGCGGAACGCGCAGCGTGGATGACGCGCTGGCGGATTTGGAGACGATGGCGGAAGCCGTTCTGCGGCTTGCGCATCCTGAGGAACTGCTTCCGCCGGAGGGGAAAAATAATCATCGCGATCTGCGCGACACCTTGATCCGCGTCATTCCCGAGCGGCGCGAGACGGATGCGCGGTTCTGGCGGGTGATGTGCGGATTTCTCTGCGTGTGGGGAGCAACGCGGCTGCATGCTGAGAACGAAACATCCGTTCCCGCAGCCAAGCGCATGGACGACTGGCTGTTGGCGGAAGCTTTGGAGAGAACGTTTATCCAATTGGGCGCGAACGATGCAGAAGCCAACCGCGAAGTGGAAACCGTGCGGGCGGCCGTCACTCACGGAAACGTGGCGCGAACGTTTGACGCGCCGCGGCGGTTTGCGGGGATGATTGCCGTTCTCGATGATCCGTGCGTACACTATCTGATCGGCTGTCATTCGTACGGCGGAGCGGTCTGGTATCACCGCGAAAGTCTGGATGAACTGCTGCGGCTGCTTTTTGTGCTTACGCTATTGGACGTGCACACCAACGTCAAGCTGACAGCCGCCCTGCAGGAGAAGCGAATTGCGGATGCGTTTACGGCCATCCGGCAGATTTTCGATTTAAGCGCGATTTCCGAGTATCAAATCGAACGCTTCCGGCTGCTGCTTGGTTACGCGGGGCAGAAAAAGAAAGCGGAAAGCGGAAAACAGAAAGAAGAGAATAAGCACTCGCACTAAAACTCCGCGAGGGTCTAATAACTCTCCTCGGCGAAAAAGTAAACGCCCGATGCGGAATGCACCGGGCGTTTTTCTGTATTAGCTAAACGATGATTACAGATCGGGTTGGTTATGGCTGTCGGAAACCGAGATGTGCTGGCGGGCGCGATCCAGCGAATCTTTAATTTCCGCATAGAGCATTTCCAGATGGTGGCTGATGGTTGCCGGACTATCCGACGGTGATTCCCCAAGCGACGGGCCGTTCGCATCCGGCACGGGAACGGCCATCGCAATGAGCGCCGGTTCACCGTTGTAATCGAACATGCGAACCGATCCGATGAAGGTTACGGGTGTGCCATCGGCGCGTTTCATCGTGACCTGCATTCCCTGCAGGCAGCCGTCGCGGCGTAAGACTTCGACATAGTCCCGGCGATGTTCTTCCGAATCGAAGTGCGACAGCGCAGGAAACTCGATCTCGGCATTCTCAGACAACCCCAGCGCCCGGCGCAGCGGCGCATTCGCGAAAATGACGCGCTTTTCATGTAGGCTCATGATGATCATCGGGAGCGGCGCGGCTTCAACGATAGCCTGCGACGACGTCGCGGCCAGACGCAGTTGTTCTTCGATTCGTCGTCGTTCGCTGATATTACGCGAAATGCCGATCATGCCGGTGCTGCGGCCTTTTTCATCCAGAATATTGACCGCAGTGATTTCCGTCCAAATCGTCGAACCGTCTTTGCAAACACATTCGAATTCCGTGGGCGGCAGTTCGCGGAATCCCTTCTCCAATCCGCTTTGGAGCGCTTCCTGAATTATCGCCTGCGCGGTGCGAAACGAGTCCGGCGTGAGTACATCCTGAATACTGCGCGACATGGCTTCTTCAACGGAATAGCCGAAAATGCGGGTGACGGAAGGACTGATATACGTGAAGCGCAGATCGCAATCCACTTTCCAGACCACGTCCTGCAAATAGTCGGCGATCATGCGATACGCCTGCGTTTTCTCGCGTACGATTTCTTCGGCGGCGCGTTGTTGCGTAATATCGTGCATCATGCCAAGCATTTTTACGATAGTCCCGTTCTCATCTCGCAGCATGAAGCCGCGATCCTGCACCCACAGATAGTGACCGTCTTCATGGCGATAGCGATATACCAGATCATACGAGTCCGACGTTTCCTTGGCTAACGCCACCTTCTGAAGCAGCTCCGTCCGGTCATCGGGATGAATGCGATCGCGCCAATTATCTACACTCTCCACGGACTTCGAAGAAGAATAGCCGAGAACCCGCTCCAGACTGCCGCTCCAGTAGGTCAGGCCCGAAGCTATATCGTCTTCATACACCACCTGACCGGAGGCGGCCACCACCGCTTCGAAACGGCGATTCCATTCGGCGATTTTCTCTTCGGCATTCTTTCGCTCGGTGATATCCACGAACGTTTCGAGCAAACAGGAACGACCGGAAAGCGAAATGGGCGCCACGGTTTTCAGAACCGAAACGCTTTCCCCTTTATGGTTCAACAGCGTTCGTTCGGCATTGTCTACGGTCTGGCCCAGATCGGAAACGGGGCAGCGGCCCTTTTCCGCGGGACAGATAAAGCGATGGCACTCATGATGAAGAATCCGGTCGCGTTCGATTCCGAAAATTCGTTCGGCGGTGGGATTGACGTCAAGGATCTCGTGCGTCTTCGCGTCCACGATCATCATGCCCGTTTCGAGGAAATTAAAGATGGTTCGTAAATATTCCTCATTCTCGCGCAAGGCTTGTTCGGCTTTCCGGCGTTCGGTGATGTCGTGCATCATGCCCAGCATCTGGACCGCTTGACCATCCGGCCCCGGAATAAAGAAACCCCGGTCGTGCATCCACAAGTAGTGACCGTCCTCGTGGCGGTAGCGGTATTCCACGTCATAGGTACCGCATCCTTCCTGCGCGATATCGAACAGCCGCAAGGCTTCGTCACGATCGTCCGGATGAATCCGATTCACCCACTGCTCCAGCGTCTCCCGCGTTTGAGACGCTTCGTAGCCGAGAACCTGCCGAAGACTTCCTCCCCATTCGAGAAATCCGGAATTAATATCGTAGTCGTAGACCACCGATCCGGAGGATGCCACGGTCATTTCGTAGCGGCGGATCCAGGCCGTGAGCTCCTCTTGGACGCGCTTGCGCTCGGTGATATCTTCATAAGTGCCCAGAATGCCGATGACCTTTCCGGATGAATCGTGCATGGGTATTTTACTGGTCTGCAGCCAGAGTTTAGAACCGTCGGGCCGAGGCTGTGGCTCTTCGTAGTTCAGTTTCGGAATTCCCGATTCCATCACCATGCGGTCATCCATCCGGAAGCGCTCCGCGTCCTGTCTCCATGGCATGACCGAATCATCTTTCCCGATCATCTCTTCAACCGACGTCAGTCCGGCATCCTTCACTAATTGCGCGTTGGCTCCGAGGAAACGGGATTGACGATCTTTCCAGAAAACGCGGGCGGGAATGTTATCCAGCACGCTTTGCAGCATCTGGCGCATGGAATCGAGTTCGGTTTCGGCGCGTTTGCGGGCGGTGATATCGCGGGCAATGCCGCAGATGCCGACAATTCGTCCGTTGCGGTCACGCAGCGGAACCTTAATGATGTGGAAAGTGGTGGTGACGCCGCGAACCGGCTGCGTAGATTCTTCTTCCGTTGTCTCCCCATGCAGCACGCGCAGGTCCTGCTCATCAATCGGACCCGCGACAGCCTCACCGTACAATTCAAGATTGGTTTTTCCGATGACGCGGGACATCGAAAAACCGAGGAATTTTTCCGATCCGGGATTCACGTGCGTATAAGTCAGATTCCCGTCGCGAATAAAGATCGCATCGTGAGCCGTTTCGAAAATGGCCCGGAACCGTTCTTCACTTTCGCGCATCGCTTCTTCAGCTTGCCGGCGGTCGGTGATGTCGGTACAGGTGCCGATATATCCGGTAAAAGCTCCGTCGGGCGTGAAACGCGGTGCGCCGCGATCCAGAATCCAATGGAAGGTGCCGTCCGCATGTTTGAGGCGGAATTCCGTGGAGAACGGCCGCCGCATGGCGAAGGCGCTGCGATAGGTTTCGAGACAGCGCGGAGCATCATCCGGATGCACGGACGAGAGCCAGCCTTTTCCGTATTCCTGCTGAAGCGAGCGGCCCGTAAAGGCGAGCCACGTTTTATTGAAGTAGTAGCAGTGACGATCCACACCGCCCATCCAGATGAGAACCGGCGCCGTATCCGAGAGATTGCGGAAGCGTTCTTCGCTCTCGCGGAGTGCCAGCTCCATTTTCCGACGCTCCGTGAGATCCGCCAGCACCGTGATCACGCTGGTGATATTATTCTGTGCATCCCGTAAAGGCGCGCCGTAGAAGCTGCCGTAAACGGCATTTCCTTCCCGATTGAAGAGCTGCACTTCAATTTCATGAATGATTTTACCTTCCAAGATCTTGTGAATATCGCAGCGATATTGATCGCGGATTTCTTCGGGAACGGTAGGAATGATTTGTCCCGTTACTTCGGCCTTGCTCCAGCCGAACATCCGCTCCGCCGCGGGATTCCAAATACTGCCCACGCGCCCCTCACCATCCATCGTGCAAATCGGCAGGGGAACCGTATCAATGATCGTCCGCAAGACGTCATTCGCTTCGCGGACGGCGTTTTCGGAACGCAGGCGCTCGGCAAGATCAACAAGTATACCCAGCGATCCGGTGATTCGGCCTTCCGAATTTCGCAAAGGCGCGGCATAAACGGCGAAATCGTTGAGACTGCCGTTATGGAGGCAGCCGCGAACGACCAATCCGTTCATCCAATTGCCTTCATTCACTTCCTTTACTTTCGACATATAGAATTCGCGGGCCTCAACCGGCACAATGGGAAGAAAGCCGCCGCGCACTTCCTCATGACTCCAACCGAGCAGTTGTTCACAGGCAGGATTCCAGACATCGGATACGCAGCCGTTGATGTCCACCGTGAAGATCGGCAGCGGGGCGGCGGTAAACACGGTGTTCAGCATCTCGTTGGTATGGCGCAGCGCATTTTCGCCCTGCTTGCGCTCCGTAATATCCATGGCAAAACCGCGGACACCGGCGATTTTTCCATCGCGCACGATCGCGCTGACTTGCGCGAAACAATCGAAGGGTGTGCCGTCCATACGCACAGCCAAGAACTCGACATTGCCGGTAGCCACCGTTCCGTTCATCACGCGTTGGTAGCTTTCACGCGCGCGTTCGCGGTCTTCCGGATGCACCAGATCGAATACGGACAATCCCCGTTCCACCTGTTCACGGGTGATGCCGACGGTTTCCACGGCCCGTCCGTTGAGGAAAGTCATGGTGCCCTGTTCATCAGTCTCAAACACGGTGAGTGGAAGCAAATCGGCCAGATCCCGAAAGCGTTTTTCCCCTTCACGGAGCGCCGTTTCCGACTTTTCGCGCTGGGTGATTTCCCGTTGCAGGCGGTCGTTCTGATCAAAGAACTCGACAATCAACGCACTTAATTTCCCGAACTCGGTTTTACTGCCTATCAACCGCTTGAGGGGCTGCGTGCTGCCGGTTTCCAAGCTGAAGGAGAGACGGCGCAAAGGGATACTGACGTAGCGGAAAAGTAGAAAGATGATAACCGCGATGATCACCGTTAGGAACAGGACGCTGATGATCAAATTGAGGCGCAACTCGTAGAATGTCTGCTTGATGCCGGACAGATCGGTGATGGAACTCAGGGTCACAACGGTCTGACCGTTCCACCCGGGTAAATTCAGAGTGTTGAGAGCGACATAGTCGCTTTCGCGATCCGTGAAGGCGATATTCGCGGGGATTAAACGAATCGAGCTCGAGGTCAGCAAGGCCAGTTCATCGAGGCGATCGCGCGACCAAAGAGAGCCGACAAAAAACCAACCTTGCGGATCCGTCTCGCGTTCTATATCGCTTGTCGGCTGGAGAGGGGCGCCGCAGATTTCCAACAGCCCTTTCTGAACACGCACAAAAAAAAGAGGGAATCTCTCCGTTTTGGTCAAGAGCTTCAGACTATCAAAG
>RPQS01000079.1 GCA_003818605.1 Candidatus Zhuqueibacterota bacterium
ACTCTATCTGTTTGACCCCGTCCCGGCTGATTTAGCCCGACTCTTTAACACGACTTCCACCTAAACCCTCACCCCACGGCACTATACATTAAGACAGTAGTGCACGAAGTGGGGGGATCACATTCCGGCGGGATCACAGATCCCGCTCGGCGAGCAAGACCCCCCTTGCATCCCCCCGTAAACGGGGGGAAGAAAATTCCGGCAGGGTCAGCGACCCTGCTCGGCGGAAAAGACAGTAGTGAATCGAGTTGGGGGGGAACTTTATTTCGACAATTCTTTTTCGAGAAGGTTGAGCTGCTTTTGGACTTGCTCGCGGATGACGTCGCTGTTCTGCAGAAGCTCCTGTAGAGCGATCTCCAAACCCTTCAACAGCAGCGTGTCCTTGACGCTGATGGCCCGTTCGATTTGCAGATCGAGCAAGGCCATCTGCTGCTCCATCACTGCCTCGCCGATCAGTTTGCCCACCTCATTTTCCACAACCGGATCTTCGAACTTTTTTTCCAGACTGATAATGAGATCGCGGATTTTTTCCTCGGTCCGCTTGTTGATGGAGTCCACTTGCATTTGATAGATCATCTCGCCGGGATCAATGACCATGCGGCGGGAGGTGTCGGGCGCGGCCTTGACCGTGTCGGCGGGTGGTTTGTCGCGTTCGACGATGATGCGATGTGACTGCGCGTTCGCGCAAGCGGCGGATAGAAAGAGAACAGCGTATACGAAATACTTATTCATGGTACGTGTGGTTTGATTTCCGCGGGAGCGGTGGACGAGAGCAGCATTCCGATAAAAATGAAACCCGCGCCGATCAGAGTAACCGCGGTCGGCACAGAGCCGAGAATTACCCATGCGGCTAATCCTGCAAAGACGGGTTCAAAGGCATAGATGATCGCGGCGGCAGTGGAGGAGATGCGCGGTTGAAAACGCAATTGCCCCCAAATTCCGAACACGGTGGCAAACACGGCTGTGATGGCAACCGCCCAGATCAGATACGGCGAAAAAACCAAACGCGGACCTTCGAGCGGCAGCGTGCTCAAACAGAGCAGGCTGGTGACCGCGATTTGAATCCACGTGAGCTGCACTTCATTCTCGCGCGAAGCCCAGCGGTTGACGAAATTAATTTGCAGGGCATAGCTGACCGCGCAGAACAGCGTGAGGATGTCACCAAGATTCAAGCCGCCCTCCTGCGGCCCGGACATGATTGCCGTCCCGACAAAGGCTAAAGCCACGGCCAGAATCGCCCGCCAGCCGATGTGCGCACGAAATAAAATCCACGCAAAGAGCGGAGTCAGCGGAACCAGAGTTCCGGTCAAGAATCCGGAGCGCGCGGCGGTGGTATGCGCAAGGCCGAAGGTTTGCAAGCCGTAGCCGCCCCACAACAGAACACCCAGCCAGACTCCCTTCCACACAACCTCGCGAGACAGATGAAAGGCGCGCGGCCAAACCAGGAGCGGAAAGAGCAGCGAAGCCAGTCCAAAGCGCAAGGCCAGAAAGACCAGAGGCGAGGCATACGATAGCGCCCCCTGTACGAGGGGAAAGGTAATGCCCCAAATAACGGTCAGGGCAAAGAGGGCAAGATACGCGGCAAGCACATAGGAAGATACGGAGAAATCTCCATTTCTTCAACTGCCGGGAAGTGACCCACAATTCCGGGCAAACGAAAGGCGGCGGTCCCCCCACAACCCGCCGCCCTCGCTTATTCTCATAGTTTTTGGCGCTATTTAATCAGGACGATCTTTCGAGTCCGGGATGCGGACGGTGCGGTCAGGCGGACAAAGTAGATTCCGGTTGTAAGAGCCGATCCGTCCAGTGAAAGCGAGTGTTCGCCGGAAGCAAACGCTCGGTCGCAAAGCGTTCGCACGCTGCGGCCGGTAATATCGAAGAATTCAAGTTTGACATGTCCCGCGGATGGCAAGGAAAAAGAAATTCTCGTTCGCGCGTTGAACGGATTGGGGAAGGAAGAAAGGATGAGGGATGAAGGATGAAGGATCAAATCACTTTCCGCGCCGTTGGGCAGAACGCCGCGCCCTCTTACAATCACACTGCAATCAAGGATCTGTGTCGTGTGAACGGTCAATGTGTCCAGATACTGCAACGTATCCGTGGGTTGAAACCGGATGCGGGAAAAAAAATCGAAAGGAGACAATGAATCCCCGGTTACATAGAAAGGAGGCCGCACCGACATCTCAATCAGTTCCAAAGGACAGGCTAACGCCCATGCACAGGAATCCAAGGCGCTGTTTCCTACCACCACATCTCCGAAATCCAAGGTGTCATCACGGAAACAAGTCAAGTTTTCCGTGTAATCGGATAAGAATGGAGCTGTCACCACATCCATGCGCGGATCGTGCCTCAGCTTGAGATGATAGCCCGTGAAAAGGTTATTCGGACGGTTCAGGAATCCCTTCCGGTATTGGACAATGGCACCCCATACGTAGATTGTACCGCGATCATCGGGGACGCAGTCGCAGACATAACCGCTTGCGGAATCGTTCTGATCCTCAAACGTAAAACTGCCGTTCGGCGCAGCGATGGCGGCGGTGATTACGACGTCCGTACGAGCGGCGTTTGTTTGCTCGCTTCCCCACGTACCGCTTGGCATGCCCGAATTCTCTCTTCCGTTTTCAGATGTATTCGCAATAATCACATCCGATTCGGACAGAAGACCAAGAATGTTTGCGCTGGTGATTGGTGTTTCGCCTGTAGGCCAATTGGCATCCGCATAACGGATAACGTCAAGAATTCGCAAGTTCCCGCTGCAACCAATTGTCACGCGGCCTTCTACGACCCCTTTAACTTCCAGCGGGCCGTCAATGAAAATACAGGTATTGCCGCCAATATGTATTGCCCAAACCATTGATGAATCAAAGGGGGTGCCGGTTGGCCAACGGAAAAACGTAATAGAACTTCTGTTGAACATTGCCCGGACCGTTTGACCGGGAAATGTATAAAAATATCCCTGATCTGCCGCGTTCTGACGAACAGTCTCGGTGAGAAATAGACTATTCCGCTCGGGGATGCTAAGACCATAAATCGGACTCGACCCCAACAACACAGCCGAATCCAGATCGCATCCGGATTGCTGCCCGATATGGATTTGGCCATTGAATACAGGTTGACCATCCACTGAAATGCAGTCATTTGACCAGACATCACCGACAATCGAATCACCGGTGATAAACGGAACCGGCTCGCCTTCAGCCGTTTCCTCGAAGTAAGTTGTCCAGCCCATTTGCCAGCAATGGGCCATTACCTGCGGTGCGCAGAGCGCGATTGCCGCAATAATGAGAATCAGGGGCTTCACGGATTTCCCTCCCATGGGATTCCTTGCCTATTTGATCAGAACCAGTTTGGATGTGCGTTGATGGTGCGGCGTGGACAAGCGCAGAAAATAGATTCCCGCCGCCCAAGCCGAACCGTCAACATTCACCTCGTGCGGTCCCGATGCAAGGATTCCGTGAGTCAGCGTGGCAACTTTCCGGCCCGTAATATCAAAAATATCGAGAGATACTTTACACGTCTGCGGCAGTTCAAAACGAACGACAGTTCGCGCGTTGAACGGATTGGGAGCCGCGGAAAAAATGAGGGATGAAGGATGAAGGATGAAGTCCCGATCATCCGTCGCAAGTGGAGTATCCCAATCTACGGAAGCCATCTTCAGGATTGTGGCGTTTTCGCCGCCGGGCAAGCGCTCTCCCCACACCGCCGTCAGTTTTCCGTTCGCGGCCATGCCCAGAGCGGCTTCCGCGATATCCTGCCCAGCACTCGGCCAACCGATGACTCCCTCCGGCAGATGTTCCGCTCCCGTCGTGTCGGCGCGGAAGACCAGCAATCCAACTCCATAGCGGGCGAGCCAGGCAAGACCGACGGAAGGGGAAGAAGCGCCAACGAGGGGTTCGGTGTCAAGCGTGCGAAGCATTGTGACCGTAGACGGAAATTGTATACGGATAAGTCTTGCCGAGTAGAATTCATTCCATACGGAAAAAGACCGCGATACGACGAATAATGTTCGACCGGGAGTATATAGTGACCCGACGGCATGAGCGCCGGGATACATTATCATGCCTTGTTCGATTTCACCACCATAGCTTTCCCAAAAGATAGAAAAAAACTCCAAGTCGTTTTCAGTTGAACAAAGCATGTAAGATACAGAATCCGATACTTCAAAGACATCCATTCTAAGTCCCGGCATCACCCATGGCCCGAAATAATACGCGTATGCAGGACGTACATTCCCGTTGACATGGAAATCATGGATGAGAAAGGCTTGACCGGCTTCGCCCCATTGCCCGTTATAGTACGTCCATGTGTTCATCCATGATGAATAGAATCCGCCTGAGTTCTTTAAAATCAAATGCAATGAATGATTGCTTGAACTGTTATCGTGTCCGAAAGGATCGTGGCTAAAACTACCCGCATGAAGCAAAGTATCGGTCACAATTTCATTTGTGCCGCGGAATAGAAGCGTGCGATTCAGATAATAGGTCACATCGTAAACCAGCGCGGCCCAGCCGTCTGCGGTGGCGACGACATCGCAGAGCGTGCGGCTCCAGCCTTCACCCTCCATCGGCAGGGCACGGAAGTTACTGACGATTTCGCCCGACTGAATTTCGACGGCCATGTGATAGACCGAATCGCCCATTTCGTAGAACACGTCCGCGATGCCGCCCGCGCGCAAGGCGATCTGCGGATTCGTGAATCCGGCGGGATTGGTCATTTCCAGAATGGTGAACGGGCCTTCGATGGGCTGCGCATACAAGGAAGCTGTGCAGAGGAAAAGAATAATCAAGAATGAACGCATGAGGTACCCCTTTTGTGTGCGCGGGGTAAGGACACCCCGCGCAGCGCACCTTGCGGTGTTTGCGTCGCACTGCGTGCGATGGAAGATCCGACGGTCGGAGACCGCCGCTAGTTTTTAGAAGATTCCGGGCGGGTGACACACCCGCCACGGCGAGAAGGGTCTGATGCACCTGCTCGGTGGACGAGATCATTTTAAAAGTAAAAGTTTGTGCGTGGCGATAAGGTCTCCGCTTTGGATACGGGCAAAGTAGATGCCGGAAGGCAGAGATGCACTGTCGAAAATCAGTTGATGCACACCGGCGGGATAGAGCTTATCCGTTAAAACCGCGATCTCTCTTCCTAAAATATCAAAGACAGCAAGGCGGGTTCGGGAGGCGCTCGGAAGAGAGAAAGAAATAGTTGTGGCCGGGTTGAAGGGATTGGGAAAAGACGAAAGACGAACAGACGACGGATGCGGGATGGAACGCGGATCGGCAGCCAGCGCCTCGTGCGAGAGCTTGAGAACTACGCCTTCGGATTCCCTGATCCCACCGACGAAGTAGCCACTGTCCCGAGTGGACGAGATTGATTTGAAGACCAAGTAATTGGTGCTGTCCGGGATAAGCATAGTCCAGAGTGTATCACCGAGCTCGTCGGTGCGGACAAGATAACCCTCATACGCAGACACAGACACATCATGGTGGAATCCGGCAAGCAGAAGGCCGCCATCCAGGGTCACGGCAACGCTTGCGCCGAATTCGTCCGCAGTCGTTCCGTAGGTGTGCTGCCAAAGCGATTGACCGGTACTGTCGGCACAAATCAGAAACGCGTCTGTTCCACCCGCCCCCGCATTAGCTGTCGTTCCGGCGATCACCAGATTTCCCGATGGGAGTATCTGCAACGCCTTCGCCATATCCAAGCTCGACCACCCGAAATTCCGCAACCAGATTGAATCTCCGGTCGCGCTGCAATGAAACAGGCAGATGCCGGAATCATCCTTGCCGGTCGCAAAGACACTGCCATCCGGTGCGATCTTTACATCGCTAAAGAGCACAACAGAGGAGAATGACCAGACGAGTGTTCCGGAGCTGTCTATCTTGAACAGCGGATACGGGGCCGTTCCGCAGGCGATAAAACTATGATCCGCCGTCGGGACAACCGCTCGACAGTCCGAAAAGCTCCCCGAATATCGCCCAGCCCACAAGCTGTCGCCGTTCTCATTCAGCCGCAGCAGAGCCGCATGCTCACTGTAGCCCGGATCGCTGATCTCGCAGGCAACGATGAATCCGCCGTCAGGCGCGGCACTGATTCCGCACGCTTGTGCATACCAACTTGGAAATCCCGCATATGGTGTCCAGTAACTCCGCTCCCAGAGTTCGTTGCCGGCGGAATCGAGGCGCGTTACATAAAGTCCGTGATACAGCCCATGATAAAGGTAGAAACAGCAGCGGCCGGTGGCCACGCAGCCGCCATCCGCGAGAGCTTGCACACTGACAATTTCCGTGCCTATCCATTCCGGCGCGAGACAAGAGTGCCGCCATTCCACGTGCAGAGGCTGGGAGAAGGCGGATGAACTAATAGCGGCGAGTGTGATGAGAGCTAATGTAAAATGCTTCATAGCTGACCCCGTGGTTGTGAAAGCTGAAAAGAGACCCCCTTCTTGCTTCCCCCATGGAATAGGGGAAGAACAGATTCCGGGCAGATCAGGGGATACGTTCACTTCGTTCAGTACAAGTCTGCCTCGGCAGGTAGACGACGGTCGGAGACCGCCGCAAGTTTTTAGAAAATTCCGGGCGGGTGACACACCCGCCACGGCGAAGAGACCCCCTTGTGTCCCCCCGCGAGCGGAGGGAAAGGATTATCGGATGTAAGCGACTTTTTGAATGCGCGTCTGCGATTGACTTGTCAGGTGAATGTAATAAATTCCGCTGCCGGTGTTCGGGATCCATTGCGCGGAATAATTGCCGGCGGAACGGAAACCGGAAGCGATATCCGCCACCTTCTGTCCCATCACATTGTACACCGTTATAGCGACATTTTCGGCGCGCGGTAAATTGTACTCGATGCGCAGCGCGCCGTTAAACGGATTGGGAAATGCCGAAAGGGCGAAGGATGAGGGATGAAGGATGAAGGGATCGTCCGCCGATGAATAGTGCAGGTTCAACCAGATGCGAAAGGGAGTGATGAGGTCTATTGTGCCGTCGCCGTTCACATCGGCAAAACCGATATCGCTCTCACCGACCACCGGCAGAATGGAGCCGAAATCGCGCCAGCTTTCATTTTCAAAATAGAAAACCCGCCACAAATCCACCACCGATTTATAGAACAATTCGGCGCGGCCATCGCCATTGATGTCGGTCAAGCGGAGATTGGAGGGGCTGGTGGGCAGCCCCGTGCACATCGCCGTCATGGCGGTGATTGTCGTATCGGCAATGCTCCCGGAAGAGGTGAAAAAGCGAATCTCGCAGCGATTGTTCTGCACAAAGACACCCGCCAGTTCCGCGCGTCCGTCTCCGGTGATATCTCCGATTTCCAGAGAAAGGCAGTTGGTGGAGCCGGCAATATCCGATGAGAAACGATCAAGACGCGTGCATGATTCCGGCGAAAAACTGAACGAGTCCGCTTCGGCGGTACCGACATTTTTCCACAGATAATAACTGCCGTTTCCCGCGCTTTGATTGCCCGGCTGTTTCAGGTGCGTGAGCAGGTCGCGCAAACCGTCGCCGTCATAATCCGCAAACGAAACGCGGTCGCACAGCCATCCCCCGGCGGCAGGTCCGGCGGGAAGCGTGACCCAGCCGTCCGGCGTTTGGATTACCGTGTTAAAATACGTTTGCGGCAAGTCCGGCCACGGCAGAGTAAAATTCATGATGGACGCCACGGCGTAACCGTCGCGCGTTTTCAGGTTTCCGATGAAGGGACCGTGCACGGGCGAGAGATTTTTGTGTTCGATGACCGACAGAAAGCAGCCGCTGTCGGATCGCAGTTCCGCATAGAGGTATGGCTGCATGCCCTGATATTCGAACAATCCTTCCCATTTTCCGTCGCCGTTGAAGTCACCGCCATAAGGACCCGGCATGGGACAGCCGCGCTGCCGCGACGATCCGCCGCCGAGGTTTTCGATCACCAAGCTCTTGAGGCGGGAGTCCGGACGGGAATAGTAGAACGCGGCAAGATCGGCATCGCCGTCACCGTCGAGGTCATCCGCGCAGAAATCCCCGGAGAAAACGGAATCAAGAGTCTGTTCACGCAGCCAGTTTCCGTTAATCTGCCTCTCCCATAAAGCGGCATTCCAAATGTTACCGGAAACGGGTGAAACGAAAAACGCGTTCATCCGTCCGTCGCCGTCCCAATCGCCGAAAGCGGCTTTATGAGTGCCCTGAGGAAAAAAAATCGAGCTTAAGAGTTCATCGTGCGGTTCAAAATACGGCGGATCGAAAGAGGCGGCTTTCCAGACATGACAAGCCGTCGTATGATTGGACGTGTAGACGAGCAGTTCATCCGCGCCGTCGCCGTCGAGATCCATCGCGAAGCAACCGATGAGATCATGATACTGCGGGATCAGCTTCGGTCCGCCCAGTCCGACCGTCCAGAGAAAGCGGGAGGTATCCGGCTGCCGCGCGACCAGAAACAAACCGGAATCCGTATGATCCAGAAATTCATCCCGTCCATCGCCGTTGAAATCGCCCACCGTACCGGTGTTGCAGGTGAAGATGTGTCACGTGGGTGACGGGAATCCCGAGGGATTAAAAAAATTCCCACAGTATTCCTGCCACGGCCAGACCTGCGCCGCGGCGAAACCGGAAGTAAAAATGATGACCACAAAAACCCGGAACCAGTGCATGCCATCCTCCGTGATCTGTGCGTGGAAGTAAAACTAAGGAGGAGCCGCCCGGTGTGCTCGCGGCTCGTCACAAGAGCACACGGGTAAAAGCATGGAGACAAATCGTGTTTAGCGGCAGAAATTCTGCGCCGTCCCCGGACAGTAAACGGATCGAGAAACGCTCCTATTGAATAGGACTCAGAAAAGCCAAGGCTGTTGCCCCGAAAATCCTGCTACTTTTAAGAAAAGCAAATCCGACTCGGCTTATAACTTGATTATTGCGCAGAATTAAGCATTGCCGTGCAAAAACAGCAGAGCCTTCCTCCTGAAGTGCGAAAAGATGGCTTCAGATGAAAGGCTCTGTTTTACATAGGCTTCCTCGCTGCGCTTGCGGGAAAAACCTTCTACAAACGGTTTTTTGAATCCGTTTGTTATGGGCTTTGTTTTTAACTTATGTATTTAATGCGGCACAATTTACAGATTATTGTCTGATTGCATGCTGACTGTAAATCTGTGCGGTTACAATTCTATTCCCGCAAGCGGTGTGCCACTTGAGAAAAAGCGAGGCAATCCGGTTTTACAGCGAGCACTATCGGGAATATACAAACGGATTATTTCAAAAGTATGAGCTTGCGGTTTTGCAAAAACGAACCGGCTTGCATGCGGCAGAGGTAGATTCCGGAAGACAGATTGCTCCCGTTGAAGGAAACGGAATGCGCGCCCGCCGGAAAACGGTTATTGACGAGCGTGGACACCAATCTTCCCTGAATATTGAAGACTTCAATCACGGCATTCTCTTCACGCGGGAGAGTGAATTGGATTTTTGCCGTCGCGTTGAAAGGATTGGGAAATGCGGAAAGGTTATAGGATGAAGGAGGAAGGATGAAAGAGGACGCAGGTGATGGTGTGTATATGTGAGCGCGGAGGGGTATTGTCGTCCAAAGATTGTAGTATTCGTTGTAGATACGGAGTGAGTCTTCGAAGAATCCCGTATCGGTAGTGGTCAACGAGACGAAAATGTCATGTTGGAAAGCGTAAGTGTCATACTCCATCGGGCAGAAAAACGGTTCGGTGGGAAGATCAATGTGAAGATCCACCGGAATATAATCATTGTAGATGTGAATCGTGTCGGTGCGAACACTGCCCAGAGGGACATCACCGAAATCAAGCTGCGCGGGTTCGGCAACGTTTTCCCGCAGGTTCCACAGTCCGAAATTCCAACGCCGCAGAGAGTTGTCATAGCGGTATTGTTTCAAGTAGCCGGTGGAGCTGTTGGTGGAACGATGGACATAGCCGCGGCGTTTCTGAATCAGGCTGCCGTAAAGGTGGATCGTGCCCCGGTCATCCGGCTGGCACTGACACACGTAGCCGCTGTCAGGATCGTTCTGCTGGGCAAAGGTGAAGCTCTCGTTCAGAGCCACGTAGATGCCGTCGAGAACGATGTCTGTCGAATCCGGATTGGTTTGAATATTGCCCAATCCCGCGGAATTTTCGCGGCCGTTGGCGGGAGTGTTCAGAACTTTAATGTCCCCTTCCGCAATGAGTACAAATCGTTCGGAGTGATCTGCCGGAGCAGCGCCCGTCAACGGATCGGCACTGATATAGCGGACGTTGTCTTCCAAACCGACGGTGCCGCCGGCTCCCAAGATCAGATTCGTGCTTACGGTGCCGAATAAAGTCAGGGGGCAATTAAAGAAAACCACCGCCGAATCCGGCAGCGGGTAATCAATGAATTGCGATGTGTCCAGCGGCGTGCCTTCCAATCTCCACCAGATGCGCAGGGAATCCTCACGGATTTCCACGCGGGCGGTCATGGAGGGTCCGGCATTGAAATAGTGTCCTTGCTCAATAGCCAGTTGCCGGAAATGAGAAGCATTTGGAGGAATTTCCAAACGGGGAGCACTGAAAACAGGCGGGTAACTATATTGCGGATCAGGATTTGTGGTGTGCCAGTAGTCACCTGCTGAAGAAATAAAAAAATCGTAGAAGCACGGAGTCCCCATAATTGCAATGGTATCGTTGGAACGGATCGGCCCGGTCAATGTATCCCCACTCCAGAATTTGATCCGATCTCCGAAACGTGTCAGCTCTCTGTCCGAAAAATAGGCATAGTTGATGCCATAGGCCAGTGAAACGACTCCTGTAGTAGCGGCCAGAAAAAGTACAACACTGATAAGCTTGCGCATGTTCAGTCCCTCCCATGAGACTTTACAAAGTGCAGCCGAATGAAACGTTCTGTGTGGTTTGGCGGTTCGACGCAGCGGAACGGCCTTGCGGAATCGAACGGCCAAACGTCACGGAACATTATTCGGCGTAGATCCGATTCCGGCCGGGTTGCGACCAACACCCAGGAGGGTGTTGGCTAGTTATTCACTCGGCTCGGCGGAGTCAGGATTCCGGGCACGTCCGCATAGCGAGATCTCGTTTTCGACGGACGAGACGCGTGCCTCGGCGGAAAGGAGACCCCCCTTTCGTCCCCCCGTAAACGGGGGGAAAGAACTCCTTTTATTTTAAGAGAACAAATTTGCGGTTTTGCGAAAAGGAACCGACTTGCATGCGATAGACGTAGATTCCGGAAGACAAGCGGCTGCCGTCGAAGGAAATCGAATGCGTGCCCGCCGGATAATGGTTGTTGATTAGCGTGGAAACAAGTCTCCCTTGCAGATCGAAGACTTCGATTCGTGTTTGCGCTTCGCGCGCGAGGGTGAACTGAATTTGCGTTGCGGCATTGAAGGGATTCGGATAGTTTTGCTTGAGTGCGAATTCATTGGGCGCAAGTCCGGGATCCACCGCGTCCGCCTGTTCCGGCGTCATGCGCGCCATCCACAGGCAGGGGCCGGGAAAGCATTCGTACATCCATCCCGCGATCATATAGCCGCCGTCGGATAACGGAACAATCGTGGAAGCAATGTCGGAATATTCCGAAGAATAGGTGGTATTCCATTCAACGGCGCCATCCAAAGCCAGTTTAGTGAGCCAAATGTCCGCATTCTGACCGACAGGACTGGTGGTATAGCCGACCGAAACACAACCGCCGTCTTGCGCGATACAAAGTGCGGCGGCTTCATCCCACCCTAATCCGTCCACTTGTCTCTGCCAGAGCGAATCGCCGTCCGAATTCAGACGCAAGACGACTAAATCCGGTTCCCGTCCCGACCAATTGACGATTCCCGACAAATAGTATCCGCCGTTTTCGAGTTCGACCACGTCGCGCACATTGCTGAGCAGTCCGGTGTCGTATTGGCGGAACCAAACGGAATCTCCGAAAGCCGATAAAAACATGGCCGCCATTTGATTATAGAACGGCTGATAATAAACGGAGCCGGCAATCAGGAAACCACCCTCGCGCAGTTGGAGGACGGAGGTCAGCGCGAAATTCGGATATTCGCGCGTCCACAGGGTATCGCCGTTCGCGTCGGTTTTAATGAGCCAACCGACTTCCAACATCAGGCTGTCGGCATTTTTTCCGCCGGCGATGATATAGCCGCCGTCGAAAGTCTGGCGGACACATTCCCCCCACGAGGAAACAGACGGACGTCCGTAGGTTCTGCTCCAAAGGCTATCGCCGTTGGCATCGGTTTTCAGCAGCCACACACAGGAATTGCCGTTTTCTGCAGGAGCAAAAGACTCGGTGTAGCCGACCAAAATGTATCCGCCATCGGTTGTTCTTTCCGCGTGGCGGCACTGGTCCATGTTGGGGCCGCCGTAGCGGCGAATCCATTGCTGCGTTCCGCCGGAGTCGGTGCAGACCAGCATAAAATCCAGAGTTTCATTCAGCTGAAAGGAACCGGCCATCACATAGCCGCCGGTGGGAACAGCAATCAGAGAGTAGCACCATCCGTAAGTTTCCAAAAGAACGCGGTTCCAGAGAACTTGCGGCGGATTCGCCCAAGCCGCGCCTACTAAAAGGACGCTGATTGCGAAGATCGTAATGCGTTTTTTCATGTGGTCTTCCTTTATAATATGGATGGATCGGGCTTGCCATCTGATCCCGCAAACACGGTCCATATTATTTCAACAAGACCATCTTATGACTGCGGGTGAAGGATTCCGACTCCATCCGGCAAATGTATATTCCGGACGGCACGCGGCCCGCATCCCACATGACATTGTGCATTCCCGCTGTAAAGCGATTATCGGTTAAAGTTGTTATCAGACGTCCCTGCACATTGAAAATGTCAAGATGGACACGCTCTTCCTGCGGCAGGACGAAGTAAATCTCCGTTACGGCATTGAACGGATTCGGATAGCTGCTCAGAAGATTAAAGCGGCGCGTGACGGGCGGCAATTCGACGGATGACTGCTCCAATCCCATTTTCACAAGCCAGACGCACGAACCGGGCGCACACGGCCCTGTCCATCCGCCGAGAATAAAACCGCCGTCAGGCGTCTGTTGGACTGCCTGGCCATAACCATAGTCGCTGCCGCTCACGGTAGTGTTCCATTCGACGGTTCCGTCCACAGCCATTTTTACGATCCAAAGATTCGTGGAGCCGCCGGAGACTTGGGAAGCATAGCCCGCTAAAACGCATCCCCCGTCATTGGTCAGACATAAAGACAGGCATTCGTCATTGAACAGAGAGGCGTTGACTTGCCGCTGCCATACGGTATCGCCATCGGCTTCGAGCCGCAGAACGATCAACTCGCGACCGCTGAAGCGGTCGGTAACCGTGCCCGATAAAAGGAAGTCTCCGTTGGGAAGCTCGGCGATATCCTGCGCTTCGCAGAACATGCCGGTTTCGTAAATTCTGCTCCAAACGCTGTCTCCGTTTGACGTCACCCGCTGTATGCGGAAGTAAAAAACGTCATCGTCGCCGACGGAGTTTCCGGCTAATATATAGTCTCCGTTTGCACCTGTTTGCAATACGGAGTGCGGCCGAAAGCCGCGATACTGGCGCATCCATGTCGAATCGCCGTGGGCATCGGTTTTAATCAGCCAGCCGACGGAGGTTTCAGTGGGCGTGCTTGTAGCTCCCACCACAAGATAGCCGCCGTCGGATGCAGGTAAAACATATTCCGCAGAGGCCGCGTTATGCTGGTAGCCGAACGTCCGACTCCACACGCTGTCGCCGTCGGAATCGGTTTTCAGGAGCCAGATAGCTGCATGTTCCGCTTCCCCTGTACCGTAGGATTCGGTGAGTCCAAGCATGATGAAACCGCCGTCCGGAGTCGGAGCCATGTGCGAGAAAACTTCCATACCACCGCCGCCGTATGATTTCAGCCAAAGGCTGTCGCCGTCGGCATTCGTGCGAAAGAGTAAGAAATTTTCCCAGCCTTCCGTTTGCAGCGTACCGCCCAGAGTGTAGCCGTTTTCCGCAAGTAATAAACTGTGGCAGGTTCCGGGAACTCCGGGATACGTTCGATTCCAAAGAACTTGGGGCGGGTCAGCCAAGACTGAACTCATGGAAAGACCAGTTAGCAGGATTCCGAAAAGAAGTCGCTTCACAATTGTCTCCTCGTGCTTTGTGTGCAAGAAACGACGATATCGCAGAAAATGCAGAGCCTTCCGCCTGAAAACAACGTCCTGCTTCAAACGGAAGGCTCTGTAAATGAAAAGGTCACATAAACGACGCCTTCATAAGCTTATTATCGCAATGCTCCATCCTAATCCTATAGAGCATTTGTTGTGCCAGTTGCGTTCGCGGTGATGTTGTGCTATTTGAAGAAGCCTTTGACGACTTCCACGACTTCACCGCCGACGCGCTCCTGTGCTTCCACGGTAGCCGCGCCGACGTGCGGAATAGCCACGACTTTGGGATGCGCGGCGAGATCCGCGCGCGGAGCAGGCTCGCCGACCCACACATCAATACCCGCGCCGCGCACTTTGCCGGAATTCAGATTGGCCAGCAGCGCATCTTCATCCACCACGCCGCCGCGCGCGCAGTTAATGATGACGACGCCCTTTTTCATTTTGTCGAAATCGGCGGCGGTGATTTCGGGACCCGCGGCTTTATCGAATGGAATGTGCATGCTGATGAAGTCGGCTTTCTCGATCACTTCCGCTTTCGAATGCAGCGGAATGGATTTGTCGCGTACGGCATTCGGGAATTTGTCGTAAGCCATCACGAACATACCCACGCCGCGCGCTTTTTCGGCCAGACTTGCGCCGATGCGTCCGAGTCCCACAAGACCGAGTACTTTACCGCCCACTTCCATGCCTTTGGAGAAGGCTTTCTTTTCCCACTTGCCGTCTTTCATGGTTTTATCGGCGGCGGGAACTTCGCGGGCAATGGCGAACATCAGCGCGAGAGCGAGTTCCGCAACCGATGCGCTGGAGGCTCCCGGAGTGTTTTGAACTTCGATGCCTTTCGATTTGGCGTACGCCACTTCGATGTTGTCCACGCCCACACCGCCGCGAATAATAAGCTTCATGCTGCTCGCGGCATCAATCACCGGCTTGGTGATCTTGGTGGCGGAACGGACAACCACGCATTCGAACTTGCCGATTTCCTTGATGAGGTCGGGTTCGGGATAGAACTGTTCGGTGACGTCGTGTCCGAGCTGCTTGAGTGCGGCAATGGCGTTTTTGTCCATGCCGTCGGTGATCAGAATCTTGGCCATGATGGCTTCTCCCGTTGGTGGGGTTATTTCGAGGGAATGAGTTTTCAGAAGATCGCACTGCCGTGCGCGGCTACGGATCATTTGTTATCGGAACGACACAGCAAGCTGTGTCACTACGTGTTCCTAATTTTGCGTTTGGATCGCATGATGATTCCCAACATCACGCCGAAAATCAGGCCGCTGGCGGCGATGGTGATCCATTCCGCCCAGAGATCAGGCTCGCTTTTCGCGATGTCGTGCAGGGCGGCCCAATCGAGAGCGATTAAAACGACGGTGATGAGAATGAAGGGAAAGTAGCGCATGGTTACGGACTCGGTGTGAATCGCGAGGGGTAGGGACACCCCTCGCGGCGGACCTGACGGTCTTTGTGTCGCGCTTCGCGCGATTGAAGATTCCGACAGGGTCAGCGACCCTGCTCGGCGCACAAGAGACCCCCCTTTTTATTCCCCCCGTGAATGGAGGGAAACAATGTCAGCCTTTCATCCAGTCTTCTAAAAACGGCTGGAAGAAGACGGGATCGAATTCGATGAAGCGGTAGGTGGCCAGTTTGTTTAGTTGAAAGGGATCCTTGGCAAAGAACCGCTCGACATCTTCACGCGATTTCATGCGCGCCACAACCAAACCGCCGGTCATCGGATTGCGCGGCCCGGAAAAGAGCAGCAGCCCGCCGTCAAAACCGGTTTTCACATAGGCACGATGCTCGGGTCGAATGGCCGCCATTTGATCCGGCTCGGCGGTGTAGGTGATCTCCACGAGAAAATGCTTCATCATTCCCCTCGTATTCATCAAGGAGATTCCGGACGCCCGCGAAGACGCGGTGTCCGGAATGACAGTTTAGAATTGCGTGCGCAAAGCGAGAATTACATTTCGACCCGGCGCGCTGATACCCGAAGAGAACGGGCGATAGTGATGATCGAGAATGTTTTCCACCGCCGCCTGCACTTCGAGCAGACGATGAATCCGATATGAACCGCGCACATTCAGCGTGTACCAGCCGGGGGTGCCGTCTTCCGTATACAGGTGTGTTTTGGCCTGTTCTTCGGGAGCCAGTTCATCAAACGGTTTCTTAAAATTATAGCGGGCGAAGAACTCGGCCACCCATTTTGTACGTTCGTAGGTCAGCCGTGTCTCACCGAACAGCGGCGGAATGTGGCGGAGCGGGACGTCCGCTTCGAGATCACGCCCTGCAGTATAGGTGAGAGTTGTGCGCAGGGCGAGATCGCGCGTGAATTCGGCGCGCGCGTTGATGTCGAATCCGTTCACATAACCGTGCCCGGCATTGACAATGGCCTGTACGCGGGACATGGTGCCGTCATACAGGATCGAATCCTGCCCGTTAAAGAGGAAATCGCGCCGCACCATCACGTCCTCGATCCACGTGTAATACGCCGAACCGCCCAGCGTGAACGCATCGCCGAAACGTTTTTCCAATCCTGCTTCAACGTTGTAGGAATATTCGGGGTCGAGATCGGCATTGGGAACGACCACATTGCCGGGTTCGGAATCGAACATCTTGCCGACGTCATCCACGTTGGGCGCGCGGAAGCCGGAGGAAACTCCCGCGTACACGCGGAACTGCGAATCGGGCAGCCAAGCCGCTCCCGCGCTGGCCGTTAAGGCATCGGCATTCAGATCAATTTCATCAAACGGAAAATCGTAGAAGGTCTTATCTTCAAATTTGGAATTCATCGTCATCCACGAATAGCGCAAGCCGGTGGTGACGGTGACAGGAACGTTCAATTTCCATTGATGTCCGGCGTAAGCCGCGGCAGAGGTCAGCGTGCTCCCGCCGTCGGGGTAGCGAGTGGACGCGGAAGAAATTTCTCCCGTGACGATGTCTTTGGCTTCGGCGGACGATTCGACGTCGTTGTGCACGGTTTCCACTCTGTAGAAGAGCCGCTGCTTGGGCGTGAGATTTTTTTCGAAATCGCCGTTGATGGAATAGACGTCCACATTTTCCGTGCGCGAGGTCAATGTTGTGCGGCCAAAGCGGCGGTCATTGCGGCTCTCTTCCTGCTGCTGCTGCGCGAGTGCGATATCGGCATGGTCAAACAATTTTGAACCGGAAATCCGCGCCGATACGATATTCATCAGCCACTTCTGCGGGCCGTAATACCATTCGCCGTCGCGCAGGGAACCGCTGCGATATTCGATCAAGCGGTCGTAGCGGGGAATTTTCGAGGATGTTGTCCAATACAATCCGTAGCCGAACCGCACGTCGGAAGACGCTTGCCACGACAGCTTTTGCAGCAAATTGAATTGCGAATAGCCGCTGGGAGTCTGCACGTTTTCATTATCGTTTTGTGCGATCACGTCTGTCCCGTTTTCCCAGCGCGCGAATTCCGGACGTTTTCCGAAATCGGGATAGTCGTCGCTGCGC